>JBKJPO010000414.1:0-6650 GCA_046595095.1 Chitinophagaceae bacterium | reverse complement strand
TTGTAGGCACCCGAACTCGGCTTAAGCAGTAAAGCTGCCTGTTGGATATACCAATCGAGTCTTTCGCCCGTTTTTCTAACCCCTGCAGGAAACGATTCCCAGAAACCATATTGAGTTTTCTGCAGCGTAAAAACGCCCATGCTATCATATTGTTCTTGTGTAAGCCCGCCAATTCCGATCTTGCCTTCACTACTCACTGGTACGGCTACACGCTGTAATGCGCCCCCGTCCCTGGAATAACTGATATCAACGGTATCATTCTTTTTTGTGGCGAGGTAATCCATTAGCTGATCAAAGTAAATAACAGTTGTAGAATCTACCATTACGATCTTGTCCATTCCCATCAACCCTGCAGTCTTTGCATTGGTAGTATCTTTAGCACCATATCCACCAATTATTAGAGGAATTCTTTGTTGCAGGAGCGACGTATTCTTGCCCTTCTTTTCCACCAGCTTCCCGATAAGATCCTTAGGTAATGGCAATTCCATTTTTTTCCCATCCCTAACAATTGATACCGTTTCTCCAACGATGATTTTGGCGGGAATATCATCGAAATATTCAATGGCCTCACCATCAACTGCAACTACTTTATCGCCAGATTTGAATCCTATGTTTAACATTACGCTGTCTGTTACCCAGATACCATTAGGTACGTTTGCAACAGGAAGTTTAGTCTCACCCCATTTGTAGAGGATCATAGCGTAAATTAAAAAAGCAAGCAACACATTCACCGTTACACCGCCCAGCATAATGATGAGACGTTGCCAGGCTGGTTTACTTCGGAATTCCCATGGCTGTGGCGGTTGCTTCAGCTGTTCCTTATCCATACTTTCATCTACCATACCGGCGATTTTTACATAGCCACCAAGAGGCAACCATCCAATCCCATACACGGTTTCACCGATCTTCTTTTTTGCAATTGAAAACCAGGGATCGAAAAAGAGATAGAATTTTTCAACGCGGCACTTAAACCATTTTGCAGTGATATAATGCCCGAATTCATGCATTACCACAAGTATCGATAATGATGCAAGGAGGTAGCCTGCCTGCATGCCAACCTGTGCCCAATTAATTGCTAATGTTATCATCTTAAAAATTTGAGGCCTCTCCAAACCTCTTCTGTATTTATACTTTGATTTGATTTGTTGCTAAACCTTCAACTTCTTTAACTATAAACTGTATTGACCGTTTTATAATTTAATCAACCCCGCCGCAAAATTCCTCGCCTCACCATCGCTTTCAAAATAATCATCCAATGTTGGGTTTTCTATAAATGTTACATTTTCCATGGTTTGTTCAACTACTGCGGTCATATCAAGAAAACCAATGCGGTTTTTCAAAAATGCCCAAACTGCAATTTCATTGGCGGCATTCAAAACACAAGCAAGATTTCCACCCTTATTGAGTGCTTCTGTCGCTAATGTAAGATTACGGAAGGTCTTGATATCCGGTTCTTCAAAGCCGAGTTGCGGAATCTTCCTGAAATCAACTCTTGGCGAATCATTAGGGATTCGGTGCGGGAATGCCAGCGCGTATTGAATTGGTAATTTCATATCAGGCAAACCCATCTGCGCTTTTAGACTACCATCTTCGAATTGCACCATGCTATGTACAATACTCTGCGGATGAATAACTACCTGGATCTGGTCGGGCCGAAGGTTAAAGAGCCACTTGGCTTCGATCATCTCGAGCCCTTTATTCATCAATGTTGCAGAATCAATTGTGATCTTTGCCCCCATATTCCAATTTGGATGCTGCAATGCATGATCACGTTTTACATTCACGAGGAAATTTGGTTTCTTCCCAAGAAAAGGCCCACCACTTGCAGTAAGAATAATCTTTTCAATGCGGTTACGCGTTTCGCCCACAAGACATTGAAATATTGCTGAATGTTCACTGTCTACCGGGATTATCGGGACCCTGTTTTCCACTGCTTTCTGCATCACGATATCGCCGGCAACGACAAGGGTTTCTTTATTTGCAAGAGCAATCGCCTTACCTTTTTCAACAGCTTTTAATGTTGGTTTCAAACCGGCAAACCCTACAATTCCGGCAAGCATCATATCGTAGGTATCAAAATCTGCCACCTCTTCAAGTGCTGTCTCACCGGTAAAAACCTTAATCCCCTTCGATGATAATGCGGACTTCACTTTCTCATATTTAGCCTCATCTCCAATTACAACAGCATTTGGCAAAAACTCAAGCGCTTGCTTTATAAGCAATTCATCATTAGTTTGCGCGGTGAGAATTTCAACCTCGAAAAGCTCATGATTCGTAGCAATAACTTCCAGCGCCTGTGTTCCGATTGATCCCGTAGATCCGAAAATGGCAATCCGCTTTTTATTCGTTTCTCCCATATTTGGAGTTAGTTTTTTTTGACAGGTTTTAATCGTTTAAATCGTTTAAGCGATTTAAGACGTTTAACAGTTTCCGTATTTACTTAAGGAACCTAATCTGATGACTTTCTCTTTTGAACTCCTTTAAACGTTTTAAGCCGCTTAAACGATTTAAACGCCTTAAACGCTTTAAACGTTTTAAACGTTTGAGGCGGCAATTTAACGTAATAATTGCTCTAAAGCTGAAGTAACCTTGCTAAAATTGAAACGCTCTACCACATTTTTAAACATTCCCTTAATCGCTTCATTTTGCAAATTGGAGATAGAACCCTCATGGCTATGCTCTACTATGCCGACTGGAGTAAAAGTTCCTGCCTCTACCATCTCTCCTATTTTTTTATATGCGTCCCTGAAAGGCATTCCTGCCAGAACGAGTTTATTGACTTCTTCAACAGTAAACAAATGAGCATACTTTGGCTCAGCAAGAATGTCTTTTTTTACTACAACATTGCTGAACATTAAATGTAGCATTCTGAAGCAATTATTGAGATTACTGAATGCCGGAACCAGGTGCTCTTTTAGCAATTGCAGATCCCGGTGGTAACCGGAGGGAAGATTTACAGTCATCATCATCACCTCGTTGGGAAGAGCTTGTATCCTGTTGCAATGAGCCCTGACCAATTCAAAAACGTCAGGGTTTTTTTTATGTGGCATGATGCTACTACCCGTAGTTAGTTCATCGGGGAACGAAATAAAGCCAAAATTCTGGTTCAGGAAAAGGCAGGCATCCATGCTCATTTTTGATAACGTAGCAGCAAGATTGGCCATTGCTGAAGCTACAATCCTTTCAGATTTACCTCGCCCCATCTGCGCATACACTACATTGTAATTAAGATCATCAAACCCCAATAACTCTGTGGTCATCTTACGGTTGATAGGAAAAGAAGAACCATATCCAGCTGCTGATCCCAGTGGATTTTTGTTTACAACCTGGTATGCAGCGTGAAGCGTGAGCAAATCATCTACAAGGCTCTCAGCATATGCGCCAAACCAGAGACCGAAGGAGGAAGGCATTGCTAGTTGCAGATGTGTATAGCCCGGTAAAAGATGATCTTTGAATTTTTCACTTTGTTGGATGAGCAATTCGAAGAGATTGCTAGTTTGCAAAACAAGCTTTTCGATCTCAGCTCGCATATACATGCGCAGATCAACAAGAACCTGGTCGTTCCTCGATCTTGCACTATGGATCTTCTTTCCCGCATCTCCTACTTTTTCGGAAAGAAGTAATTCAACCTGTGAGTGAATATCTTCTACCCCTTCCGGCAGTTCAAAATCACCATCATCTATTTTTTTATAAATTAATTTCAGCTCTTCCTGTAGAAGCTGCAATTCCTCAATATTTAATAAGCCTACAGATTCAAGCATTTGGATATGCGCCAGAGAACCCAGCACATCAAAGCGGGCAAGGTGCATGTCCAGGATGCGGTCTTGTCCTACGGTAAATTGTTCTACCAATGAAGATACCGGGCTGTTTTTTTGCCATAATTTGGCCATATCATAATTCATTTAACTGCCTGCTAATAATCGAGTATTCATTCAACAAACGAATATAAATTTCAATGCCCTCCTCAATCTCTTTCAAATATATGAACTCATCTGCGGTATGGCTTCTCTCGCTTTCCCCTGGTCCACATTTTATAGAATCAACACTCAAAAGCGCCTGGTCAGACAAAGTTGGAGAGCCATATAGCTCCCTGTCAGTACGTGTAGCCGCAATTACCATGGGGTGATTTACACTGATCCAGGAAGGCTTCAGCCTTACAGTTCGGGGCATAACCGTACAACCAACATGCTCTCGAATGATTTTTAATATTTCCTCCAGGGAATACATATCAGTTGCCCGCACATCAACTACGAAATGGCATTCTGAAGGCACTACATTATGCGCAGTATTCGGAGTATGAATTGAAGTTACATTCATCTTGACCGGCCCAAGCATTGCTGATAACTTATCAAATTCAAAATGCCTGAACCATTCAATATCTCCAATTGCTTTATATATCGCATTCTCCCCTTCATCTCTTGCTGCATGCCCTGCGATCCCAAAAGCAATACAATCAATTACCATCAATCCTTTTTCTGCAACAGCTACCTGCATTCCAGTTGGTTCGCCAACAATTGCCACATAAATATCAGGCAGCTGTGGAAGAAGAGATTCAATGCCGTTAGCACCTGATATTTCCTCTTCCGCTGTAGCGGAAATAATAAGGTTAAATGGCAAATCAGTGCTTTCATAAAAATGAAGGAAACATGCAATGAGGCTCACTAAAGAACCTCCGGCATCATTGCTACCAAGTCCGAATAATTTTCCATTCTCAATTTTAGCATCATAGGGATCACGTGTGTAACCTGTTGTTGGCTTCACTGTATCATGATGCGAGTTAAGCAATATTGTTTTTTTTGATTCGTCGAAATATTTATTTAAAGTCCAGACATTATTCAAATGGCGATTAGCATTAATTCCCTTTAAATTGAAAAATTCAACGAGTATTTCTGCTGTAGCGTCTTCTTCCCTGGATAATGAAGGTGTGCTTATTAATCGCTGAAGCAATCTTATGGCATCATTAGATAAATCGGGAGTCTGCATATTCTCTTTGTAGATGAGTTTTATGCCTTCTCAGTGGGAAGGCCCATTTTACAGAGACATTATTTCATTAATGTCCCAACAATATCCTTTCCTGTATTTGCAAGCAAATCATTTGCATGACCAATCACCACTTCCTTTACACCAGCCTCAATAGCCGCAAATGCATTATCAATTTTTGGCAAGATACCTTCAAATAATAATTTCAGCTCTCCCATTTCCTTATACGCTTGCTTATCGAGAAATTGGATAGCAGATCCTTCATCATTTACATCAAGAAGTACGCCTTTTTTTTCGAAACAATATAAAAGCCTCACTTCATAATCTTTTGAAAGTGCAACAGACAATACTGAAGCGATGGTATCAGCATTTGTATTCAGCATCTGTCCTTCGCCGTTATGCGTTAATGGGGCAACCACCGGCACGAGATTATTTTCCAATAACAAGTTTATAGTAGAAACTGAAACACCTGCAGATTCTATATCTCCAACGAAGCCATAATCAATTTCTTTTACAGGGCGCATAGTGCCTTTAATGATATTAGCATCAGCCCCCGTAAGTCCTATCGCATTGCAATTATTTCTTTGCAGGGCGGAAACAATTTTTTTATTAACTAAACCGCCATAAACCATGGTAACAATATCGATGGTATCCCCATCGGTGACCCTTCTGCCATTGATATAACGGGATGGGATACCCATTTTTTCTGCAATTGATGAAGCAATCTTACCACCTCCGTGAACGAGAATTTTTTTTTCATTTATCAAAGCAAAATCATACATGAAAGATTCTAATGCAACCGGATCATCAATTACATTTCCCCCGATCTTGATCACGAATAATTTCTGCATCACAACTTTTTAAGAATTTCGGCTAAAACAGCTTGTGCAGCCCAAACCCTGTTACCTGCCTGCTGAGTAACCAGTGAATGTGGCCCATCCAAAATTTCATCAGCAAGCTCCACATTTCTGCGTACCGGGAGACAATGCATTACTTTAGCATCACTGGTTATCGCTAGTTTATGATTTGTAAGCATCCAGTTACCACTCACTGCTGGCATCTCTCCATAATTTTCATAACTACTCCAGTTCTTTACATACACATAATCCGCATTTTTTAATGCTTCCTCCTGGCTATAAGTTATAATTGCATCCCCGGTAAACTCTTTTGAGAGTTGATAACCTTCAGGTTGGGTAATTATAAATGCAGCTTCCCCCCAGCCATTCATCCATTGTGTAAAAGAATTGGGGACACATTGTGGTAAAGGTTTAATATGAGGAGCCCATGTCAATACAATTTTGGGTTTACGATTTTTAGAAAATTTTTTTGATAATTCCTTGATGGTAACAATGTCTGCAAGACTTTGCAATGGATGAAGCGTTGCACTTTCGAGGCTCACAACAGGCACTCCCGAAAAATTTATAAATGAATTCAAAACCAGCTCTGCATAATCTTCATCACGATCTTTCAAGGCAGGGAAAGTTCTTACACAAAGAATATCAAAATATTGTCCGAGTACAGGTGCTGCATCCCGAATATGCTCAACAGTACTGCCATTCATGATGACTCCGTCTTCAAACTCCAGTGCCCACCCTTCTTTATCTACATTAAATACAATAGATTCCATACCAAGATTCTTTGCGGCAATTTGGGTACTAATTCTTGTGCGC
>JBKJPO010000418.1:0-11036 GCA_046595095.1 Chitinophagaceae bacterium | reverse complement strand
ATCGTTGCTCCCCCGACAGAGGAGTATGATAGCACAAAGATTTTTACGAAAGTAGAAGAGGAAGCAAGTTTTCCCGGTGGTGTAACTGCCTGGCCCCAATACCTACAGAATCAATGGGAGGACTCTGTCATCATTTCAAGTGAAACGCCGGCCGGCACTTACACGCTTCGCGTGAAGTTTATTGTGGATAAGGAGGGAAAAGTAAGTAATGTGAAGGCAATATCACACAACGGATATGGTTTAGAAGAGGAGGCAATTAAGATCATTCAAAGAAGCCCTGATTGGATCCCTGGCAAAGTAAATGGAAGGAAAGTGACATCTTACAGAGAACAAGCGATAAGTTTTCTGGTTGAAAAGTGATGTGAGTAAGGAGTTCGCCAGGAAAATCAATTTATTGAAAGTTCCGTATCTGCTAGTAGGAACTTTAATTGAACACTTTTTCAGAAAAATAAATTAGATATAAAATTCAGTGATCCGGCTGGGACTCGAACCCAGGACCCATACATTAAAAGTGTATTGCTCTACCAACTGAGCTACCGAATCATTACCTTTTTTTAAAGGATTGCAAAAATAAGGTAAAATGATCTGTTCCCAAATTTTTTAGAAAAATATTATCGATTATCTTTCATATTGGGAAATTCGCTTGCTTTGACATAGAGACAGTATCAATTCAACCAAAACTTTTACCACATTCAATGAAAAAGATAATTTTCGTTACCTGCACATTCTTAAGCATACTGCTTATTGCCTCAGCATTTAAGACTGAAGAGAGGAAATATAAGAATCTTAAAATACTTCCAAAAAATATCGGCGAAACTGAACTCGACAGTATTATGAAATCCTTTACTGTTGCGCTCAATGTAAAATGTAATTTCTGCCATATACGAAATGAAGAAACAAAGACCTGGGATTATGCAAACGATGAAAAAGGCCACAAAAGGATCGCCAGGGAAATGTTAGTGATGACTAAAAAAATAAATGATAAATATTTTAAAGAAGATAATAAAGGAAGAAAGATTCCGATGGTGACTTGTTACACTTGCCATAATGGCCATAAGGAGCCTTATTTCATGCCCGTGGTAGAGAATTCTACCAAATAATGACAATCCATAGTTGACATCTAAATTTTCAATCTTTTACACGAGGATCGATAGCAGTTTGACTGTGGAAAATTTTCACCTTCATCACGGTAGCGATACTGATGGCGCATTGCTTGGTGAGTTCTGCATTATTACCGGAAAATAATTCATCCACAGTTTCGGTAAATATTTGTAGCCAACGATTAAAATCCTGTTTACTTAATGGATTGCGTAGTGCAATTGCTGGTGCAGGTTCATAGGGTTGCCTTTATAATTACCCTTATTGAAAATGACTCCTTCCCAGAATCTTACATGATTGGAAGATGTGCAGGCCAGTTAACATTTGCTTTTTCAAAAAAAGGACCGGTCAGTTCATCAGATTTTACCTTTTCATAAAAACCATTAATTAATTGCTCAATATGGTCGCGATCCTGCATATCTCTATGCATATTTTGGGGAATAGGGTATTTGAAAATCTCTCCTCGCTGGCTTGGCTCAAAGTTTGTAAAGCTAATTTGTAAACGTATAAGAGTCTTGATTAATTTTTATAGTTCTGCTAATCAACATTAATTGAAGTGAACATCTCTTTTTCGCAAAAGAAATATAGAAAACCGCCATCTGAAAGGATGCTTGAGACACTAGCCAGATGTAATGAATTCGAAAAAGATGAAACTCGCGAACCTTGTGGTTTTAATGATGTTAAACATAGCCTGGCTGCTCTCATTAATAGGGGGCTTGTTCGTACCGGCTCTAAAAAAGTTGGGGATAAAGATGTTGCAGGCTTTTTTGTCACCGAAGCAGGATTAGCACTGCTGGAAAAGAAAAAGAAATAAGCCTTTTGCAGCTGAAAACATTTATGGGGATAAAGTTTACATAAGCTTAATGAACAAAAATGTGGTAATAGGTTTTTGAGGGTTAAAATAGCTTATATTTATTTCCCGCTCAAACTTAAACGATTTGTTATGCCAAAGATCCTCATTGTAGATGACGACCTCGATCTCCTGGAGATCACTAAAGCTTTACTCACAAGGAAAGGGTTTGAAGTGGAAACAAGCTCGTGCAGCGAGGATGCATACCAGAAAATCGAACATTTCTGCCCCCAAATCATTCTTCTTGATGTTTTTCTCTCTGGCGTTGACGGACTTGCTACTTGTCGAAAGCTTAAAACTGAAATAAAAACTTCCGGGATTCCAATCGTAATAGTTTCGGGGTATCCCCGGGCTGCGGAATCTATAATTTACGATTATGGTGCTGACGATTTCATAGCGAAACCATTTGAGATTAACGAATTAATTACAAAAGTCCATTCTATTCTTAGTCATACCATGGTTTATGATTAATTGAGACTCATCGCAACTAATTTCCGCTCATACCTTACTTGAAAAGCAGGCAGACATCTTGCTTATTAATTCTGTTTCAATCATACGTTGAGCAATTTTGATCATATTTTTAAATGCCAGAGCATGAGAAATGCCATGCCCGATAACGACCGGTTTGTTTACACCCAATACAGGCACACCACCATAAGTTTCAAAATTAAATCGTTCGAAATGTTCATCGTGGATATTTCGCCGTTGTATAAGATCATAAACAGATTCTGCGAATTTTAGCACCACGTTTCCTGTGAAGCCCTCGCACACCATTACGTCGGCTTTATCCATCAGGATATCCCTGCCTTCAATGTTCCCAATGAAATTTATTTCCTTCGTAGATTTTAATAATGGAAAGGCTGCTTGTGCAAGAATATTCCCTTTTCCCTCTTCTTCTCCGAGATTTACAAGTCCTACCCGGGGATTGGAAATGTTTAGAATGTTTGAAGCAAACATTGAACCCAGTACCGCGAACTGCTGCAGGTTTTCGGGTTTGCAATCTGCGTTTAAGCCTACATCAAGTAGCAAGCCGAGTTGCCCATTCTCTTTTGGTATATATGCGCCAATAGTTGGGCGCATTACTCCAGGCATTGCTTTAATGCTATATAATGCGCCAACCATCATAGCCCCGGTATTTCCTGCACTTATAAATGCATCGATCTTACCTGTGGCTAATAAATGAAAACCTATAGCTATAGATGATTGTAATTTTTCTTTTAATGCTTTCGTTGGATGCTCATGCATGCCAATCACTTCAGCTGCATGAATGATCCTGAGTTTTTCTGTTGGAATATCCGAATCGGCTAATTGCGTTTTTATAAGAACTTCTTCACCTATCAAAAATAAATTTGCGCCCTCGTTATTTTCTTCAAGATAAAGTTTGATCCCAGTCACTGCTTCCAATGGAGCAAAATCACCACCCATCATATCAAGTCCTATGTTCATTGTTCGAGGTTTTTAATTAATTCTACAATCTGCTTCACTATCGGAATCCCACTGAACTGATCTTCGAATCAACTTTGAAAACATTATTGGAAACCATGATAAATTTAAGATAATTCTATTCAGAAAAACCCAACACTTAAAGCAATTGAAAAAACAGGTGGATTAATAAGGGAGTGCTATCGCAATAATCCAGGATATTAATTATGAACTACCGAATAGTATTTTCAGTTGTAATGCGGTTTGCAATATCCGGAGATTTGCGCGTGGCTTAATCTCCGATAAAGAGAGGTGTACGTATCAATTTGCACAATAAAAAAATCCAGGATCAAGGTAAGCATCGCCATCCCTGATCCCGGAAAACATTTTTTTTTCAGATTCACATTCCTGTCAATCCCGGTTGATTAAGCTTTTGCAGGAGCTATCTCAGATACAACTTTTCCTTTGTAGTAAAGCTTTCCCTCGCTTACGTGTGCACGATGGCGCACGTGTGTTTCGCCGGTAGTGCTATCTACACTAAGTGTTTCCGGGAATGCTTTATAATGAGTTCTTCTTTTAGCACTTCTTTGCTGACTGTGTCGGCGTTTGGGATTTGGCATAACCTGTTATTTTAAAATTTTTATTTTTATTGTTGGAAACTTAGTTCCCGTTTTTGAATTTTTCAAGGCCTTTTGACAGCTGGTTATTCTCAATACTACCCGCATTCATTTTTTTAAGCATCTCCAACACTTCCTTGTTGCATTGTGGACCGCCCATCTCTGCTTCTGTGCACATCCTTTGCATCGGAATGCTAAGGCTCACGAATTCATAGATCCAGTTTGCTACGTGAAGATGGCTTTCGCCCCTCGAGATATATAAAATATCCGGATCTTCTTCATTTGCATTCATCTCATCAGGATTTTCAACAAGCTTTACTATCATGTTGAATTCATCCCATAGATCCATCTTAAGGTTGTTTCCGCAACGGTCGCATATCACTTCCACTTTACCACCAACTTCGAACTTCAACATCATGAAAGATGTATTTTTTTCAAGGCTCAGCTTTATATTTGCGTGGCAATTAATGAAATCCGGTTGCTGAAATGCGGTAAAGAACTTATCATCCACCTCGTAATTGTACTCATGCACACCTGGTTTCAAACCTACAAATGCAATCTCGAATTCCCGTCGGTGTCCCATGGCATCATTTTAAAAAGGCTTGCAAAATTAGGGAATTCGGCTGACAAGTCAATGGGAAATCAGGATTAAAGAGGTTTATGGCGTTTAAAGCGTTTAAGGAGGTTTAAGAGGTTCAAGAGGTTCAAGAGGTTCAAGATGTCCAAGAGGTTCAAGAGGTTTAAGGCGTTTTAAGACATTCAAATGAGACTGTAAAATAAACTGTGTAAGAAGTTAACTTCTTAAACCTCTTGAACCTCTTGAACCTCTTGAACCTCTTAAAAATGACAATTAATTCAATGAAAATAAAAGGGATGAAATGGTGGGTAGTAGGCGTGTTAGTAGTGACAATAAAACTCCTGTCTTTAAATAAAGCCTTTATCGAGGAGTATTATTCAAATGGAATTTACATTGGAATTGGGCATATATTCAGAATATTATTTGGCTGGCTTCCCTTCAGTTTCGGTGACCTGTTGTATTTTTTTACAGGGTTATGGTTACTATGGAAATTGTTAAGATTTTTCAAGGAGATATTATCCCGCAAAATTACCCGTGGAAAGCTCAAAAGCTCAGCGCTTAACGGGCTCTATTATCTTTTTCTAATTTACATATCTTTCAATATATCCTGGGGCTTGAATTACAATCGACTTGGAGCTGCATATCAATTGGGTCTTAAAACCTCCCGTTACGATTCATCAAAGTTAAAGACCTTCGTAGCCTTAGTTATTGAAAAAGTGAATCAAAGTAAGATTGACTGGATCAAAACCGGGGAATCATATCCTTCAAATAAGGAACTGTTCCGGCGAAGTAAATCGATCTATGATCAGGCAAAAAGAACTCTCCCTTTCATTGGTTTTGAGGTCGCTTCGATAAAATCTTCAATGTTCAGTAAATTGGGAAATTATCTTGGGTTCACCGGGTATTACAACCCTTTTACAGGTGAGGCACAGGTTAATACGATCTCGCCAGCCTTTCTCCTTCCATTTACAACTGCGCACGAGATGGCTCACCAGGCTGGCTATGCGAAGGAGAATGAAGCCAGTTTCGTTGCATTCCTTGCCATTACTCAATCAGGAGATCAGCTCTTCCTTTATTCCACATACCTCGATTTATTCATATTTGCAAACCGCGAATTGTATCTCCACAACAGGAAGGAAGCCATAAAAATGACGGAGCTTCTTATTCCTGAAGTAAAAAAAGATATCGAGGAGTGGAGGAAATTTTCGCTGCGTTACAGTAACCCGGTTGAACCATTCTTTCGATGGGGCTATGGTAATTTTCTTAAAATCAACGACCAGCCCCAAGGGATGCTTACATATAATGAAGTGATTGGCAACGTGATTGCATATTATGATAAATTCGGGAAATTTTAGTAGTAACGGAGAAGAATTAAAATTTATTCTTCCACATCATACTCTCCACAGGTTTCTGCGTGCGGATATTATATTTTGCATTTCCTTTTTTATTATAAAAAGTTTCTATCTCACCTTCGACCACGAAATAGATCAGCTGCCCGATTGGCATGCCTGCGTATATACGTACGGGTTGGGCACAAGATATCTCCAGGGTCCAGGTGTTACAAAATCCAACGTCACCCTTGCCTGCTGTGGCGTGGATGTCGATCCCAAGTCTCCCGGTAGATGATTTCCCTTCAAGAAATGGCACATGTGCATGTGTTTCGGTATATTCTTCTGTAACACCCAAATACAGCGTATTGGGCTGAAGTATAAACCCTTCAGTGGGTATTTCAAAATGATCGATTTCATTATGCAGTTTTGCATCGAGTACACGGTTGCGATATGTGGCCAGGGATTTACCAAGATGAACATCATAGGAATTCGTGCCCAGGTGTTGACGGTCATAAGGTTCGATGATTATTGTTCTTTTTTCGATTTCTTCGAGTATACGTTTATCAGAAAGGATCATTGCAGGTTAAGTTATTTGAAAGAAAAATTGTAAATCTGCAATCTAAACTCCATAATCGACAATTGCCATTAGTTTATCAACATAATATTAACGAGTCAACGAAACTTGCAGTATGGTATATAACTGAAGATGAAAATTTTTTCCTGGAATGCGTGCCCCTGGGCAGGGAGATTACCCACTGGCATAAGCGACTCCAGCATCTTGCGGGAAGATATCTTTTGCAGGAAATGTTTCCGGATTTTCCATATCACCTAATTGCGATCGCAGATACCAGGAAGCCATACTTACCTGGGGAAGAATATCATTTCTCGATTTCCCATTGCGGTGACTATGCTGGTGTGATCGTAAGTAAGGATAAACGAGTGGGAGTGGACCTTGAAATAAATACACTTACCGTATTAAAGATTAAGCAAAAATTCCTGAACCTGGAAGAACTCATGTTTCATAAAATTCATGAAGAAAAGCCGTTTACACTTTTATGGTGTGCTAAAGAAGCTATATTCAAATGGTATGGAAATGGTGAAGTTGATTTCAGACAACACATTCACTTACATGAAGTGAGCGGAGAAGAAACAGGAGATATAAAGGCGGAATTCTTAAAAGGGATGAATATGAAGCTCGAAGTCCATTACAGGAGGATCCATGATTTTTGCCTGGCTTGGGTCTATACCTGATCGTAGTTATTTGAGTTTTGAACGTTCACTTGGCGAACTTAATTTTTCTCACGCGGAGTTCGTAGAGTCAGAGAGAGCCGAGAATTATAGCCGATCGCTTCGCTCAATATTTTACATCGAAATAGTGAGCTTCTCAACCTAAAATTTTTATGAAAAGCAATACCAGCAATACTATACGCTTCACAAACAAGTAAAGCGAATAATTGCAGGAATTTGCGCTTAATCTACCAAACCTATATTGATTAGTGTCGCTGGGTAATTGAGCTAAACAACGCTCATATTCTATAATCAGCTTAATGGGGCATTAGTTTCCTTGCTGCTGGATCCTGGTTAAAGAGATCAGCTATAGCATAATAAAGTTCATTATATTTTCGCCTCATATCCAGTGGCCTTTCAAAAAATAGCTCAACACTTTCTGCCCAGAACTCCTGGAAATTTTTCATTGCATAAGGAGAATACAAACCATCGAGATTGATCTCGCTACGGGTGTAAACTTTATCGCCAACGGTTGTAAATTCGTAAAAGGTCTTCTTAAAATCGCGGTCTACATGTTCTTCCACTTCAAATGTCTGGTAGTAAAGAGCATGCGACATTTCATGTAATCCAAGGTTTTTGCCATCTGCCGGATGTTCTATATCATAAAGAAAATATTTCCAGCCGATATTAATTGTATTGCCTGAAACATTACCCATCAGGTACCGTATGGTGGGCCAGGTACCTATGAATTCTGCCGGATAAATGTGAATGTATTTGAAAAATGGGAGCAGAAATTTCTCAAGACCGAAAGTCAACTGGATAGCGCAGGCACTGATCAGGATCGGCATTTCCCTGAATCCTTTATCATCATGTATACTGAAAACCTTATCCTCCATGAATCTCCTTAACCTGAAAAGGAACTTTTCTTTGTCAGGGTTATCGAGGGTATTAAAATAGGGGAAGCGTTTTTGTAAAATTGTTAACATGACCTCATCTTTGAAATTGAGGTTCCTACCCTCATACACCAATGCCTGTGCATTGAATGGAGTAGCCGGGATACTATTCTCAAGCGCCCGTACAGGATCAGGTTCAAATCTCTCCGCTAGAAAAAACCGGTATGCCGCTCTTGTAGCAAGCACCAGGGCGATAATAATCGGCAGAAAAAGTAAAGTTTCAAAATTTCCTTCCATTGTTTTTTTTGGGAAATACTCTGGATCGATCACATCCCTGGAACTCCATTTTCCGGTTGGAGAACCTGGGAAAAATATCTCCCATTGGCTATTTATTGGTATGATTGGATCTTTATCAGGCATTTTACCTTGCGATATAACGAAAAATCGGGTGAGAAATTATGCTGAATATTAATCCACGACAATTTAATTTTTTTTCAAAAAAATATCCGGCAGTTAAGATGCACGGGCTATCTATCAATAACTACCGGGAGAAATAGATTGGGTTTTGCGATTAGGCGAGGCGATCATGTACATTACCAGGTCAGCAATTGTTTTCAATACCAGGAAAATTGTGGAAGCTTGCCAGCCGAGAAATGCAGGTACAAGGATCATAAGATGCATAGGTATTATCCGCAGGTAAGGCATGAAAAACATTTTGCCAATATTGGTAGAATATGTTTTTTCCATTATTTTATGCCTGATGAAATCAACAAGTAAGTTAAATGCCACAGCCACAAGGCCTATGAGGATGAATCTAAAATCCAGGTTTTTATGGTAAGAGGCGGCCAGGAATACAAAGTAACCCAGGTGGAAGAACTGGTAGTGAAAAAGAAAAAAAAATGCTGAACATCCTTTTGAGCCCGGGGAATTGCTAACCGGAGTATTATTTATTTGCAAACTGCCAACTTCCACATTTTTAACAGTAAGCAGGTCAAAAAAATTGAAGATGCCAATCAAAACACTTTGTCCCCAGTATAGCCATACAACATCATTAAATCCATTTGGATTTTCACGATAATGCATGATGCAATAGAAATTGAATGCAAGGAGCAGCCAGAGAGAAGGGTCGTAGAGACGTTTAATGGGTTTAAAGCGTTTAAGAGGTTTAAGAGGTTCAAGGGGTTCAAGAAGTTCAAGAAGTTTAAGAATTTCAAGAGTTTAGATAACTTCTTGAACCTCTTGAACTTTTGAACCCCTTGAACCTTTTAAACGTTCTTGTCGTGCGGCAAAGGAGATTCGAACTCCCACACCCTTTCGGGCGCTACCACCTCAAAGTAGTGCGTCTACCAATTTCGCCATCGCCGCATTTTTGAGAATTGCAAATGTAAATATTTTAAAGGCTGGTTTTTGAAATCGATATTATTTTTTTAGCAGTATTCTAAACGTTGTGCCTTTACCGGGTTCGCTATGCTTTACAAATAATTCGCCCCTGTGATAATGTTCTATAATTCGTTTGCTTAATGATAGCCCCAGACCCCATCCTCTTTTCTTTGTAGTAAAGCCTGGCTTAAATACACTGGGAAGATTTTTTTTGCTTATGCCTTTTCCCGTATCTTTTACATCTATAATCACCTGTGTTGTTTCGCTCTTTATCGTAACATTTATTCTACCTGCACCTTCCATAGCATCTAAAGCATTCTTTAAAAGGTTTTCAATCACCCAGTCAAATAGGGGCGCATTTATCAATGCTTCTACTTCAGTTTCATTACCTGTGTGTACCTGGAATATTACTCTTTCGGGAGCTCTACGTTTTATATAGGCCACCATTTCATTTACCTGCTTAATTATATCTACTGGCTCAAGTTGTGGTGTGCTGCCAATTTTTCCAAAGCGGTCACTGACCAATTTAAGCCGTTCCACATCCTTACTCATTTCTTCAGAAATTTTTTCCGTTCCCACATTTTCTTTCAGCATTTCCACCCAACCCTGCAAAGAAGAAATAGGCGTACCCAACTGGTGTGCTGTTTCTTTTGCCATGCCTGCCCATACCTGGTTTTGGGTGCTCTTGTTTTTTGTAGAAATAGCCACGAGGGTTACAATGATAAACAATGCAACTACAATCAATTGTATGATGGGGAAATAGCGAATTTGCTTTAGCAGGTTAGACTCACCATAAAATACCAGGTTGTTCTGGGTACTGTCAAAGGGATTTCTCCATACAATTGGCCGGTTCAGGTCTTTAAATTCCTGCAATTTTTCTTTCAGATAATTTTTATCGTTTTTTATTTTAAATGTATCCAAGTTGTAATGGTCAAGAATTGAATCTTTTTCTGTAACAGCAATCATGGGGATATCCCTGCTGTTTTCGGTAATTATCTTCGTGGTAAGGTTTGTAGCTACACTGTTAATATTATTTATGTCTTTTTCGGCCTCAACCCACTGCTCAATTTTTATTTTTTCTTCACCGGCAATTTTTTTTGCCAGGAAATTAGAATAAAAAATACTTACTGATACAATAGCTATAGCCACCATTGCCAGCATCGTACGCCAATTGAAAAATTGCAAAAACATACGCTAAAGATAGAAAGCTCCGGTTAAATATTTAGATTAGCAATAAATCATTTCTGATTAACCTTAATTTTGGCAGACTAATTTGCGAACGAAACGCAACTGTATTACTACTTAAAAGATGAATCAAATTGCTCCCGATGCAGCTTTAATGAACACAGAATCTTTACTGCCCTCTGTTGCCGTGGTTATATTAAACTGGAATGGGAAAAATTTGCTGGAGCAATTTCTTCCTTCAGTGCTTTCATCCACATATAAGAATACACGGGTAATTGTAGCGGATAATGCTTCTAATGATGACTCAGTGCTATTCATACAGGAACATTTTCCTACGGTGGAGATTATTATTAATCCTGTAAATGAAGGTTTTGCAAAAGGGTATAACAGTGCCTTAAAAAAAATTGAATCTGATTATTATGTATTGTTGAATAGTGATGTGGAAGTTAGTGCAGG
>JBKJPO010000402.1:0-3418 GCA_046595095.1 Chitinophagaceae bacterium | reverse complement strand
AAAGACCTGTCCTAATCAGGAGCTTACGACTGGCATTATCAAAATTCCATATTCTGGAAGCTGAATCAATATTGATTCCCGAAAACCGATCTTTTTTAAACTGGTAAAAATGCGATTGATTAAATCCGGCATCAATACTATTAATAAACCTGAATGAGCTTGTGCTCCAACGTACCGATGGTGTCAATGGGCCGAGGCCAACACGCCAGTAGTAAACGGTACTATCAATTAGTGTAGCATTATGGATGAATTTAATCACTCCACCTGAATCAGTAACCGATCTTGAGATTTTAAATGGAGAATTAAATGAACCTGTTGTATCCATTTCCATTACATATTCCCTGGTACCGAAAGCCACATCTGCAGTGGAAGCAAATAAGCCAGTATTCTGGGTATTGATGATGGAGAAATTATATGGATAAATAGCCCGGATATCATCAGACTCGATGGTGAATTCTTTAATGATCGTGTTATTGGATTCTGAAAGTTCATCAACGTCATTGTCCGCATCAAGTGTAATTATGATCCTGTTCAATCCAATGTGTTTCAGATAATTGATATTTACAGATAGAGAAAGGCTGTCTTCATAATCAGGGGCTAATAGTCTGCGAGTAGCCAGGGGCGTTATAGTACCTGATGGATCCCGGTGCTCAACTTTCACTGTTATCGAATCAAGAATGGAACGGCCAATGTTCAGGAATTTTAGACGCAGATCATATTTTTGGTCAGCGAGGCTGATAAATTCCGGGGTAATTTTTACAAGCGAGTCATTGATAATGTAATCTGCTTTTGCATGAACATTTAGTTTTATTGCAGGATCACCGTGGAGTGTTATTTCTTCAGCATGAATTCTTATGGTGAAATCATTAGGAAATAATAACATCATGCTTTCCATGCTCGATTTCATCAGGTTACCAATCGACTGTCCATATAAAGGTCCACTCATCTTTTTATAAAATTCATTAGTAAATGAATGTAATGGAGAGAGCAAACCAAAATGAGTAGTTGCTATAAATCCAACACTCCCTTTCTGTTCTGCGAAAATATATTTTTCAGAAAGTGTTCCACCACTGATTGACCTTATCGTTTCGTAATTAAAAAGATTTCCGGTGGTACATCCATTGATCAGGATCACCGGATATTTACCCGCATTCTGATAAATCGATGGATCATCAAGATTAAATTCAAGATTGTTTGCAGAAGAGTGACCGAAATAAGTGAGGAAACTAACACCTTCATGCAAAATGCTATCGATGGATTTGTTTGTACCGATGGCATTGTTACTTCCAAGATTTTTACTAAATCTAAACACGTTAGCTCCAAAGACTGTGTCTTTAACTGATCTCTCATAATTATCCATGAAACTTTCAATATAGTATGAGAGGAATGGATCATTAATAGCCCCAGTAAGATGAGCAACATTTTTCATCCAACCTTTTGCCGCTACTGTTTGAACTGTGGATTTTTGAGCCAGTTCATACTCTTTTATTTTTTGCAGGTATTTGCCAACTTCATCCCCTGTTATAGCTGAGAGTCTGCCTACTGGTATACGAGCGGTTGATGTTGTACGCGTTGCCGTTAATAAGTTGTCGGATGCAGGATCACCAAAAGTGGGCACCAATGCAAGATTATTAATGTTACTATTGTTTTCATTTAAGCGGAATTCCCGGTATGTAAGCCCTTTACCAAGCAGGAAGAAATATTTCGGAGTGATGGTAAAAAAAGAGAGAGCATACCCGGTAAAATTCCTGATGGAAAGTGGATGGTGTCTTACACCGAATGCAAACTGGTCAATCAATTGATCTGATTCAACGACTTTGGCGTTAAATCCGCCACCTTCTGGCATGGCCCGGTAATTCTTGTAATTTTGAATATTATTAGTTCCGTTATAAAGTAAAGGATGGCTAATTATTATATAGTCTCCCTGGTTCGCTGGCAGTGCATAATTAATAAAATTGCGGGGAGTAAAAGATGTAATGGTATTCACAGCAACTGGTTCGGTACTCGAGAGAAACAATTTACCCGGCAAAGCCATTGGAGGGATTGTAACCCTTAGAGTACCCAGTGAAATATCACAGCTTATAGAAAAATTGTTTACAATGTCAAATAATACAGGTGCAGAGCTTCCATAATTAAAGTTTTGTATCTCCAGGTATCGCGAAGTTGGGCTCGCTGGCAGATCAAAAGCAAAAGATGTTGCACCACCGAAATTAAACTGTCTGCGATAAGTAAGTTTATATTCTGAAAGAACGATTCCATCGGGGGGTGCTCCCATGTTGGTTACCATAACGGAAGCCGAATTTGAAGTGAAACTTGAAACAGGAATACTGTCAGATGTCCTTGAAATATTGAAAGCTGAAAGAAAGGCTGATCTAACCTGTTGTCCGTTTACATGAAGCAAATATGTCCTTGAACTAAGACTTCCACCAGCCACAGTCGCGTCGAATTTTATCTTAGAAGCAGAAGGATGAATGAACATTCCTGGTGAATTATCTATATATGGGAAGCTACTCGAAATAGGTTCGGTTCCCCATCCTTCCCCTGTTTCAAATGCAGATGAATAAATAAGTTCCCCAAGACTCAGTGAGTAACCACGGTGTAATTGTTCGTTGAATGAACGGCGATTGGTGTAAATAAAATAAGGCTCCGGTGTAAGGGTTCCCGAAAGATCATTAGGTGTAGAAACCAGCCGGGTATTTTCGCCACCGGGGTTGAGGGTAAGAAAGTAACTGCTGGAGTCGGTAAGCAGACTAAATGCATTATTCATTTGTATACTGTCTACCTTATAAAGTTTTGAGTCCAGGCTGCCATCATTTTTTGTACCATAAAACTGTATGTATCCATTCAAATCAAGGGGCCCCAGGGACTGGGTTGTAAATATCGGCACTTCCCTGCCATCTTTCCACAGCTGGAAATGTGATGCGTTTGCTGATCCAAGACCAATGGTAGACAAAGCCGATTGGGGAATCCGGAATAAACCATTATTCCCAAGTTTGAATTTATAGTAGGTCTTGGAATAATCAATCCATTCATTATTATGAACCTGGGCGCATAAGGAAAATCCCAACATCAGAAAGATCAGAGCGGGTAAAAAAGTTTTCATGCAGCAAACGAGTTTGTTGATATTGATATTATTACATGCGATGGTGAATACAATGAAGTTGTGGTACTAAGTGTTGGTAGCGATAAGGGTAGTAATATTACTTAATTTTTCCCGGATTTTTGATAATAGGAGGAAGCATTTTTATATTTCTCTGAAAAATGACCAGGAAATGAAACTTGTGGAATACTGCTGGCTAATTAGTTAGACAACGATAGTTTGCTCTAAAACAGAAGGAATAAATTTCCGCTCTTTTACAAGGAAACCATTCCCCTTTTCGCAAAAATGCACTTTTACATTTTCAATACTGATCGGATT
>JBKJPO010000260.1:0-2632 GCA_046595095.1 Chitinophagaceae bacterium | reverse complement strand
ACTTGTGGCATGTTACATCATGGGAAATTATTGATCATTCCTTATGCGATATCCGATGTGGCCACCGTTTTTGCCTCTGTGGAAATTGATGAAATTTTAAATGAGATGAGATGACCAGGATTTCTTCATTGCCTGTATCGATATTTATTCTTTATATATTTTGCATAGCATCAATTACATTTTTATCACCCGGCTGTAAAAATAAAAACAAAGAAAAACCTGTCGCTATAATGACAGATTCATCATTAGTTAGCACAAAGCATCTCGATCATTTATTTATACCAGTCGCTTCCCCGGGCATGGAAAATGCAGCCGGCATTTATATTTATGCTGAAGCGCCGGATTATCATTTGGTGGATGATAGCGATGAAGGATTTACTTGCGTGGATGATGTAGCAAGGGCGGCTTTATTTTATTTGCGAAGAAAAAATTTTTCAACTGATACTGCTATTCAAAATAAAGCGTTTAGCCTGATACGTTTTGTTTTGGGCATGCAATCTGACAACGGCTATTTTTATAATTTTTTATTCCTCGATAATTCAATTAATAAATCTGGAAAGACGAGTGTCAATACACCAAACTGGTGGTCATGGAGAGCTTTGCAAACCTTGACTGAAGCTTCTCCATTGATAAAAAAAATGGATCCACAGTTTGCAATAAAAGTTGACACCGCAATAAATAAGCTTCTCATAAGAATAAGAGCAGATATGGTCAATATTCCACTAAGCACAAAAGTTGTGAATGGAATTATAGTTCCGCAATGGTTACCCGCTGGTAGTGCTACAGACCAGGCAGCTATTCTTATTCTTGCTTTGGTAAATCATTGCACAGAACATGAGGACCTGGAATTAAAAAAGTTTATTCGCAAACTTGCTGACGGCATTGTGATGATGCAGCAAGGAAATGAAAAGCAATTTCCTAATTCCTGTTTTTTGAGTTGGGAAAACGTATGGCATGCTTACGGGTGCGACCAGGCTTATGCATTAATGAAAGCAGGAAAGTTTTTAAATGATTCAAATTATATTAAAAAGGCCCTGTTGGAAGTTGATAACTTTTATCCATGGTTATTATTAAACGGCATGCGGTCTTCATTTTCAATTAATAAAAAAGGAAATGAATTTCTACCATTTGAAGAAAAAAGATTCGAACAGATTGCCTATGGCATTCGTCCAATGATCTTTGCAGCTACAGAAGCATTTGAGATAACCGGTAATCAAAAGTATGTAACGCTTGCAGTGATGCTTACCTCATGGTTTTTTGGTGCAAATGATGCGAAAGAAAAAATGTATGATAAAAATACAGGACGTTGCTATGATGGAATAATTGCCGTTGATTCTATAAATAAAAATTCCGGTGCAGAATCCACAATAGAATGTTTATTGGCCTTACAGAAAATTGAAAATCATCCCGAAATAATTACACTATTAAATCAAAGTAAAAAGTAATTGTATTACTTCATCTTATCTAAAAATAAAACATGGCAGAAGTTAAACTCGAACATATCTCCAAAGTTTATGATGAGCATAAAAAGAAATCAGGGCACAAAACCATTGATGACATTTCATTTACTGTACATGATAAAGAGTTTATGGTATTGGTTGGTCCCTCCGGCTGTGGAAAATCCACTTTACTCCGCATGATCGCTGGCCTTGAAGAAATTTCAGAAGGTGTGCTCACGATCGACGGGGAGAGGGTAAATGAAAAAGATCCGCGCGACAGGGATCTGGCCATGGTCTTTCAAAATTATGCTTTGTATCCTCATATGACTGTCTATGAAAATATGGCTTTCGGATTGAGGCTGAAAAAATTTTCAAAAAAAGAAATAAACGAAAGGGTAACACAAACAGCAGCTTTACTTGAACTGGAAGAACATTTACACATTAAACCGAAATCCTTATCGGGCGGGCAGAGACAAAGGGTAGCTATCGGCAGGGCCATCATTCGAAGGCCAAAAGTATTTCTATTTGATGAGCCACTTTCCAACCTGGATGCAAAGCTGAGAAGCCAGATGCGCATTGAGTTGCAAAAGCTTCACCGCGAAATTGACGCTACTATGATCTACGTTACACACGACCAGGTGGAAGCAATGACATTGGGAAATCGAATAGCAGTTTTAAATAAAGGAAAGCTGATGCAACTTGATTCACCCATACATTTATATAATCATCCTGCAAATAGTTTTGTTGCCGGATTTATTGGATCGCCCGCAATGAATTTTATTAAAGGCACACTCTTTAATGAACAGAATGATTTTATTTTTAAAAGCGAAGAGGGTAAATGCAACATTTCTTTAGGAAATAGTTTATCCGGGGAATTAAAAAATTATCTCGGCAAAACAATAGATATGGGTATACGTCCTGAGCATACACTTATTCTGGACCGAAACAATATCGAGAAACCAGACTGCACCTTAGAAGTTACGGCATATGAAAATATGGGCAATGAACAACTTGTATACTATAAATTGCAGGAAAAGCCTCTAATTGTAAGAGGAGAACCCAGGGAGAATGTTGAATTTGGGCAGTTTGAAAACCTCTTTTTTTTAAGGGATAAGGTTATTTTTTTAAACCCTGTAAACGGCAACGTATTAAATAATAAAATATAAATGTATAATTATATAGCTTGGAATACT
>JBKJPO010000562.1:0-10637 GCA_046595095.1 Chitinophagaceae bacterium | reverse complement strand
AAATTACAATTTAGCAAACAACCTGGAAAAATATTAGGTATTAAATATGAGAGATAAGAAATTATATCCTTTATTGTTTATCTCACTATTCTCGCTGCTGGTGTCATTCACATTATTATTTACCTGGGGTTATGATTATTATTTTAACCGAAATAAAAAACCGGAAACATTAATTTCTAACAGCAATGCACAATCGCCGGTAAATTCATCTTCCCGGGATTCCTTGCAAAAGCTCTATACTTATGCACTTGATGATCTTGGAAATAAAATTAACTCCACCCGAAAAAATGCTGATTCTCTAAATGGGGATATGGATGTTAAGCTTCGCGAATTCTATACACTTAAAAATGAAATTGCCGATCTATTACAAAATCGGAACCCTGAAGATGATCTTAGTCTTGCGAGACAAAAAATTGGAGAACTCCAAAAGAAGACTGAGGAACTTCGTAACAGGAACATACTCGTAGAAGATGAGAATAAGCGGCTCACCACGATCCTGCAGCAACTTAGCCGGGAAATGGGCTCAACCCACCAAACTGTAAAGCCTATTGTTTTTGAAAATAATCCTCTTCCAGAAAAAATCAACAGCACAGCTGTTTTTAATGCTTTTGAAATGCGCTTATCGGCAGTTATGACTGATGAGGATAAAGAAATAGAAACTTCACAAGCCCAGGAAGCGGAAAAACTTGTGGGTTCATTTGCTGTGAGAAATAATAATAGTCAATTAAATGTTGCAGAGATGCAGGTGGTTATCCTCCAGCCTGATGGGCAGGTGCTCAAAAGTTCTCCCTGGGAGAGCGGAACATTTGAAACACGTGAAGGCAAAAAAGTATATTCCTATAAATTACGTTTTGATTATAATAAAGGAGAAGCCAAGCGGTTGAATTTTTCTTTGAGTTCCGATAAATATCAGAAAGGTGATTATATGATGCAGGTATATCATAACGGGATGATAATTGGGAGGGTGAGTAAGCGGCTGTCGTGAGAATTTGGTATACTTAACCTACACTGCGTGCATGCATTATAGATATGAGAGCATAATCGGAAACGAACCTTCGTGTACCCTGTGTATTTTTTATCAGATTATAATTTCTCCACCTGCACTCCATTTACAAGAACCTTACAGAAAATTTTCTTTTCCCCGTATTTTTTATTATTAGAAATGATTGGGCAAGCGTGCATCCCAAATTCCAATCTAGGAATAAAAAGACAATACTATAACGACAATGTTGGCGATATATGAGCTGGTTATATGTTTTTTAGTGGTTTGTTGTAAATAAAAAATGCCCTCATTACCTTTAGCTGGCTTTAAAAAGATTAATCATCGCCTAAAACTTTCTATCATGCCGGGGATTGACCCAAGGATCGACTCATATATTTCCAAGTCAGCTGATTTTGCAATGCCTATTCTTGAACATATCCGTAACCTCGTTCATAAAACATGTCCGAATGTACAGGAGACAATGAAATGGAGCTTCCCACATTTTGATTATGCAGCAGGCATTTTGTGCAGCATGGCATCTTTCAAACAACATTGCAGTTTTGGATTCTGGTTAGGTTCCATTATGAGTGACCCGCATAAGATTTTGACTCCGGTTGGGGAGAGAAGTGGTATGGGGCATTTTGGACAGATTCGTTCGGTTGAGGATCTGCCTTCTGATAAAATCATGGTGCAATACATTAAAGAAGCAATGAAGCTTGCAGAGAAAGGAGTGAAACTTCCAAAAAAAGAAAAGTCTGCAACAACAGAGATCGCTACATCCCCGGAGTTAATCTCGGCTTTGAAAAAAAATAAAAAAGCGATGATGACATTTGAAAAATTCAGCCCATCTCATAAAAAGGAATACGTTGAATGGATCACAGAAGCCAAGACTGAGGCTACCCGTGAGAAAAGGATCGCAATTACATTGCAGCAGCTTGAAGAAGGCAAGTCTAAGAATTGGAAATATAATAGTTGATGGTTAAAGAAAAAATTCGGCCTGGATTGATTTCAATAAAAATATTAATAAAAGTTATGAGAGATATTGCGGCAGAACTCGAAAGTTTTATTGATGATTGTAATCCGAAATTGCATTTGCTGCAAGAGGAGGAATTAGCTGAAAAATCTATTCCCGGTAAATGGAGCAAGAAGGAATTGATAGGCCATCTTATTGACTCAGCGCAAAATAATATCCGCCGATTCATCATGGCACAATATGAAGAAAATCCAATTATAATTTATAACCAGGATAAATGGGTCAACATAAATAACTATCAAAAAGCGGATGCTACTGACTTAATTAATTTGTGGTACCTGCTTAATAAACAGGCAGCAAATGTGCTTAAAATTACTTCGGATGAAGTATCACATGCTACCTGCCAGACAGAAAACTTACACACGATTGAATGGTTGGCAAAGGATTATATAAAACATTTACGACATCATATTCACCAGGTGCTGGATCTTGAACCTGTCGCATATCCATAGGCGTTTGGAGGGTATATTAATAAAAGTTCTTTTCTTCTCCGTGGAGCAAAACAAATTTCCCTGAGCCTCACGCATTCAATTTCTCCAAAATCATTATTTCTTCATCTTCTCTCCCAGCTCTTTTTCCATTTCAACCTTAAGGTCATGTTTCTCGTGCGCCTCGTCAATGGAGTGCGACTGCTGTAAACTTTCCTGTTGCATGGTGAACCCACTTAATTTAGAATAATATTTCTGAATGATCTTAAGTTCTTCCTCTGTCATGTTTTCCACATCCACAAGCCGGTTGCTGGCAAATTCATGAGCGGCAACAAGTTCGTTTAACTTGAGTTGAATCGCGAGCGAATCTTTATTCTGGGCTTTTTGAATGATGAAGACCATGAGGAAAGTTATAATTGTAGTGCCTGTGTTGATAATGAGCTGCCATTCTGTAGAATAATTAAAGATTGGCCCGGTAAAAGCCCAGGCCAATACAGATCCTAAGGCAAGGCTAAACGAAGCCGTACTTCCAGTGGCTTTTGAAACTTTTGAAGAGAATCGCTCGAAGAAATTCATCTTCCTGGTTTTAGTAACTTCCATTTCATGAGATTTAATTAAGCGTACATATCAAATTATCGGGCCAGATATTCTGAATTGAGATTTTTGTGATTATATGACCTATGATTATTGTGATTGATATGATACCAGGAATATCCCACCAATTTCACGAATTCACACTAATTAAAACCATCACAGTTCAAACAATATATAAATGGGTAACCGATACCACAACTGTGCCACCATTCCTGTTAAATTCTTAAACTCTTTTATATTTCAAAGAGTTGCAATTACATAAATTCTATAATTGCGAATAAAATTTCCAGTGGAGCATAGACTTTGGCATAAAATTTATTTATATCACATCATATGGATTTATTCTCTTATTCCTATGACCTTGATTTATAAGTAGTGAAGCTATTTTTAAAATAATGAATGGATTGTAAGTATAGAGAAGCTTTAAGAGCCAGGTCAGGGTTATGAAAATGCAAAACATGAAGATGACAGTAAGAATGATAGAAGCATTACGGGGTTGTCTCGAGCAACAACTGGCTGATCCGGACATCCCGTGTACGTATAAAATCTCGAGCACAATGGGCGCATTATATACCCGCCAACTTGTAGATGTGAGAGCATTTAAAATTAAAGACGAACAGGTTATGGGATTTTATATTACAAAGAAAGGAATGGCGTTATTGGAGGGCTTGGTTAAAAATGAAATATGAAATATGAATTATGAAATCTTTTGAATCTAAAGATTTCATAATTCATTTTTCATTTTTATAACTCTACTTCCGTAATGCCATTACCGGCCTGCAAACCCAAACTGCTTTTTATTATTGGTTGTACCGGCAAAATATTTATACTGTAACTACCCGGCTTCAATACATTATCAAGAAAATAAGCTATTCTTTCATTTTTATCATCCTTGAAATAAAGCTGAACTTTTTTACTTTCTGCTAAAACAAAACTCACCGCATAGCTGCCATCCTTTTCTTTTTTAATTCCCGTTGTACCAATTAAATCTGGCCGATAATCGAGTGGCCTTCTGAAGAAAGTTTCGGGGTCGTCAATATTGAACAGATCTTTTGAAACAGTCTTTGTTGGTATACCTCCACCACCACATGTTCCTAAATATGCCTTGAATTCACCTTTAGTAGCATCTGCTTCAAAACCCGGATTGAGCTGGATTAAATTCCCTGCCTTAAAAAATACATTAGTGCCAACTCCACCTGATAAAGTTGAAGTAGAGGTAATCGCATCAGAGACTTCGTAGTATTTGAATCCCTCCAGCGTCCATGTGATGTTATAAGTAGGGATGCAACCAGTGTAGGTAACAGTGCGCCAAACACCCCGCCCAAAGGTTGATGCATATAAATAACGGGTAGCGCCATAAAAGATCTTGAGATCTGTAACAGGTGAATTGGGTAAATAATTACCAAAGGGCACCCAGTCGCTCATCCCGCTGTTACGATAAAAAACACCCATTTCAGTACCGATATAAACTGCCCCACCCGGAACACTATTATTATCCTCGAATACAATACAGTGTATAGGAATATTGGGAAGCGTGCCGCTCATATTTACCCAGTCGGCACCGGCGTTGGTGGTGCGATAAACTTTTTGACCACTATTATAACCGGAACAAACAATCCACAATTCGGTACTGTTATCAGGATTCACATCCATTCCGGTGATGAACATGCTTCCGCCTGTAGGATAGTTAGCACCACCCGAAACTACCGACCAGGTAGGCACTGCATCATTCACATCTGTCGACATGCGAACAACCAGATTTTCTGCACCATACATCCTGTCGGGATTTGTTGTACCCTGGGCCATATAATCCTGTCCACTTCCACCAATGTTTGTCCACGAACTACCACTATTTGTAGAACGGCGTATACCTCCAATTCCGCCAAAAAATAAAGTGGTATTTACAGTTGTATGAATGTTGATATTAGTTACCCAAAAATCACTGCTGGCTGTCGGCTGTGTGATGGGAGCATCAAAAGTATTTCCATTAATTGATTTATAAAGCCCCCCATCCTGGATACAGCCATACATGATATTCTGATTGGTATAATCTACCGCGGCATCCATTCCATCGCAGCACGTAACCCGGTCGTATGAGTTTGAGCCGTTCCTTCGCATCTGAGAATTATCCTGTGCACCTGCAAGTAGCCAGCCCGCGTCAGTAGCACTCATATCAAAGCGGTAGAACTGGGTAATTTGTAACCCGGCACTAATGTTTGTCCATGAAGCCCCGGCATCGATGCTCCTATAAAGTCCACCATCGCAGCCGCTATATATCTCTGAGTTAAGCGGGTGTTTTATTATAAAATGATTATCTGCGTGAATGCTTCCTGAAGACCACGCGATGGTGCTTCCACCAGTTGTACTTTTCCAGATAAAACATCCCCCGGTTATCATAAACTGGTCGTCGGTAGGAGAAATGTAAAGTGAAATATTTCTCCAGGTCTGGCTAACATCATCGGCGCCGGTAGAGCTATAGCCCAGGATGTTTGGAGTGGTCCTGATCGTGGACCATGATCCCGAAGCACCTGATAACGTTGAAGTAAATAATCCTTTAAAAACGCCGGCACCGCCATCCGGACCAGCTAATACATAGACGCGATTTACATTATCCGGCGTTACGGCTATTTCCATCCTATTAGCACCAGAAGCGCCGATACTAACGCTACTCCATGTACGCCCTGTATCCAGGGACCTGTAAAAAGTTCCACTATATCCGCAGGCATACATCGTAGATGCAGAGCCGGGTTTGAATTCAAAATCGGTGATCTCTGTTCCCGCGAGAGAAGCAGATTGTGTCCAGGTGGTGCCACTGTTGAACGAACGCCAGAATCCGGTGCTCGTTGCAGCAAGTAAAGTAGATGTGCTGTTGGGATGCATCATTAATTTGTATCCATATGTTGCTGCAGAATAGGCCAGGATCATTCCTGTTTCGGTCCAGGTATCGCCACCATCTGTTGTTTTGTAGATCCCGGTTCCAGCCTCTTTAAGATAATGCCCGCGATGAGAGGCATTACCGTCGCCGGTGAGGATGTACATTGTTGTTGGCGTGGTAGGATTGATTACAATGCTGGCCACACCAAGACCCGGGAAGCCGTCGGTTAATGAAGTATAATTGACCCCGTTATTCGTAGTTCTCCATAAGCCTCCTGCGGGAGTTCCGATATACCATTGATTGGCATTGGTAGGATGAAAAGCCATGCAAACAACTCTACCAACATCATCATTTCCATTTGCTATACTCGTGGGGCCAAACGAGGACCACAATGCATGTGTTCCCGGGGTGAGTGGTTGAGTAGGGCGTTGCGCAGTTTTATAATTGCGTTGCTCTTCTCTTAATTTATCCATCCAATCCACCACCGTCTCGGATGCATCGAGATGGCGACGTGACCACCACTCTTCGCGTTTCCATTGTTTGTAACCTGAGCCTCGCTCATGGCTGCGGTTATTGTAGTATTGATTTACGATGCCCTGCACAGTTTTAAAATTAGTGCCGGGAGGAAGATCCTTTACCAGGTAGTTCCAGGGTTGGGCTTGCGTTTGAAGATTTAAAAAACAAATAAATGCTATGAGCAGTAACTTCAAAACTTTTTGAAGATTTAGCATAGTGGTGAATTTTATAAGGGTTGGAAATTATTCATTTAGCTGTGAGTGAATCTATTAATGGTAGTGGATTAAAGATATAGTGGGAGGCGCGGAAGTCAAAGGGAATATGGAATTTTTTTTGAGGAGCTGGGGAGTGTTGATTCACAAGACTTTGAAATAGATTATTTTGGGGACATATTTAATAGACAAAATTCTGCTCACGAATCTCAACGATAAACAACGACAAGCTGTTCTTGAAGAAAATAAGAGGACCCTTGTATTAGCAGGCGCGGGTTCTGGTAAGACCAAAACGCTGATTCAAAAACTGCTTTACCTACTGAGCGAAAAAAATACAAAACCTTCCAGCATATTAGCCATCACTTTCACGAAGAATGCCACAAACGAAATGATCGATCGCCTCATCATGGCAGGAGGAGAGGACAGTAAATATGAAGAACTGATCAACAATAAATATATTACCGCCCAGGAAAAAGAAAAAGAACGGCGCAACCGCATACAATCAAAAGCCTGGATTGCAAACCTTACAGTAAAAACATTTCATTCGCTTTGTTACCAGTTGCTCAAGCAAAGTGGTGGCGCATCTTTCGACAACCAGTTTCGCCTGCTCATTGATGAACAGGCAGACGAGTTGAGAGAAGATGCGCATAAAATTATTGCCCCCGAAAAAGCAGGTGACATTCAGCATAAATCTTTACTAGAACTTTGCAAGGATAGCAACTACCTGCTCAAACTTAAAAGATACATCCTCGATTTCTATGTCGATAAATCTTTTATAGAACAAAACATCCAATCGCGTTCCTACACAAACCAGGTAACCTACACTACACTCAAAGGCGAAAAAGTAAAATCAAAATCAGAAAGAGATATTGCCGACTGGTTGTTTCGACACAATGTCAAGTATTCCTATGAGCCCGTGGTAAATTTCAAAGATTTCAACTTCAGACCTGATTTCCACATACCGCAGGCTGATCTATATCTCGAACACATCAGTGACAAAAGTTACAAATCGATTAATAAAGAAGAACAATTCAGCCTGGCAGGAAGACATTGCGTTAAAACTTTCGAAACCATGACGCATGATTCTACCCTGTTTGGCCTGGCCATGGAAAGGATTGTGATGGGAAGAATTACAGATAAGCTCTCACAAATCGCCTCACTCAAATACGAAGAAGAATTTAAAACCTATGGCGAAAAGATCAGGGATTTTTTAAGAACTGTTACGCGGGTACAGTCGATGATAAAGTCAAAAGATATAAGTGCCCAGGATCTTTTAAAAAAATCGGCACTGCATCAACACGAACGGGTGAGGGTGTTTTATGAACTGGCAGTTCCAATTATGAATGCATATAATGACTATTGTGTTAATAAATCTTACCTGGATTTTGATGACCTCATTATCCGGGCGATTCAATCCCTGGAGCAAAACCCCGAGTTAAAAAAAGTCTACCAGGATCGGTTTAAATATATTTTGGTAGATGAGTTCCAGGATGTAAACAGCCTGCAGGTGAAATTATTAAGACTCCTCCTCAAGCCCGACACCCAATTATTTTGCGTAGGCGACGATTGGCAAAGCATCTACGGCTTCCGCGGCTCAGAAGTAGATTATATTGTAAACTTTGAAAAACATTTCAAACCCGCTATCGTGATCAAGCTGGACGTAAATTACCGCAGCACACCAACCATCGTAGGCGCAAGCAATGAAGTAATCAGGAAAAACAAATTCCAGGCTGCAAAAGACATTCATGCCTTTAAGCAAACTCCAAGTAAAATTCAGATCTATCGCGCTAAAGAAATAGATGAGGATGGGGTAAAATACATGGTTGATAAAGTTAGGGAACTACAGAACCAGGGGCTTAATGCTGAAGATATTTTAATACTCTACCGTCGCAGTAAAATGTTTCAACCTTACCGCGAGGCATTAAAGCAGGCAGCCTTACGCGTTACTGGCCGCACCATTCACGCTTCGAAAGGCCTTGAAGCGAAAGCTGTTTTTATCATTGGTTTGACTGATGGTTATGGCGGCTTCCCGGATATCTGGCTGGATGATGTGGTGTTTCGCGTGGTGAAGGATGTGAAATATGATATGTTGATGGAGGAAGAGCGCCGGCTTTTTTATGTGGCTTTGACGAGGGCGAAGGATGAGCTTTTTTTGATTACCGAGCTTGGAAGTGAGTCGAGATTTATTGATGAGATACCTTCCGATTTATATGCGGTGAACAGGACAGATTTTAGAAATGTGGTTGATCCGATCGTGGTTTGTGTGCAATGTGGGAGTGAGGTGAAGGAGGGATGGAAGTTTTGTGCGGGCTGTGGGAGGGAGTTGTAAGGTAATATTCTTTTTTGCTCCCGAAGTTTTCACAGTAGAGTAGAGAAGAAGTATTTATTCTTAAGAAAAATTTATTCTTAAGAAACATTGACCTAGAGTTATAGACTTTTATATCTATCCTATTTAGTGAAATCGCTGAGTGATAAAAAATCTGTAGAAGTGATTCTATTCGAGTGTAGAAAAAAGCCTGGTACACTACGGTAAGACCTACTTAACAGTGTGAAAGCTTTAATTGGCATGGTTTTGACCTATTGAAAAGTATAACTAAAAAATTAACTTATGAAAAAGGTTTTTACACTATTATTCGCAGTTGCGATCAGTATGGGCAGTATGGCCCAGGGCAATGGAAACGGAAAATCCAATGGTAAATTAAAAGTTAAAACTGATAAGCAGAAAGTAAAGCTCAAAGAGAAAAAAAAGGATCACGATGACGACGTGTATAACACGGGTCAAACATCGGCTTCCAAAAATTCTAAGAATCAACCCGCAAAAGTACGTTCCGCTTTTCTTCGGGATTACCCCAACGCAACTAATGTTGTATGGAGCAAATACCAGGGTGACTGGACTGCAACATTCAATAACGGTCTGTTAAGAACCACGGTAGTTTATCATGCAAATGGAGAACGCAGGGATACCAGGACATCAATGAACAGGTCACAGCTTCCTGGAAATGACTGGAATGGTATTTTCAAAAGAGACCGTGTGTATCCTACGGGAAATGTGATCCGGATACAATCGCCAGGTTTGGGATCGGAGATTTTTAGAATTGCATCACAGTTGGCAGGGGCGAAAACGCAGTATGTTTATTATGATGCGAGTGGGCAGAAGGTGCAATATGATTATTAAAGTTTTGTAATTTATTTTTTTGAAAGGCCGCGGGAGCGGTCTTTTTTTGTGATGTATAAGTTTTTTTACGAGGTACTTGAAGGTGTGAGGCTATTGGAAGGTAATAATATTGATCATGTAAACTGTAATATCAGACTATAAAAATTTAGGATTTCTTGAAATGAGCTGTTTTTATATTAAACAAAGTTTCAAAAGGTCCATCAATCAAGATGAGTATGGTGGAAGCAGGCAGTCCGGTATATTTGTATCAGCAAAATATCCATGTATATTTATTGTAACTGAAAACATCTCTAATATTAAACTCAATAAATTTTTATAAATATCGTTGCTCCCATGATCTCGGAATAAAATGATCCTTTACAATTGCATCTAATAAATCTCATAGTTCTCAAGGTATTTTTATAAAATAATATTCAATAAACAAGAGATGCTAAATTATTATTATAAGGAAACCATAGAATCATTCCTGAAAAAATCTATTGAAGAAATAATTGGGTTAATCAATTTGTCAAATCAATTTGATTTAATTAATGCTCAAAATAAATCATGGGAACAGCAAATACACATTCTTAGGAATTCACTCATTGGTCATTCAGGAACAATTTTCTTTGAATTCTCGATTCCTCGTATGGGCAAACGAGTTGATTGTTTACTAATTATTGATTAATTGGTAATGCAGTTCCGGTTGATATGGGTAAATGGGTTTGTGAGGAAGTGGTGAAATATTTTGATTGATAACCTCTTTAATTAACCCAAACCGCATATCCTTGTCTCCTCAAATCCAAGGCGAGTTTTTTCTCGATCTGCAGCGCTTCCTGCCGA
>JBKJPO010000410.1:0-8578 GCA_046595095.1 Chitinophagaceae bacterium | reverse complement strand
TATAATAAATAGTAATTTCTTTCGTGCTACTTGCCAATGGAATTGAAAGTCTTTGGCCAAGAAGAGGAACCTCAGCCGCAAGCACAAAAGTAGTTTCTTTATCATCATCACCGGTTGCAACGCGGGAGATTTCGAGTTGCCTCGTATCAAGGATTATTGAATCAGCACTGCCGGGATTTTCAATACTCCACGTGGCTGCACCCGTTATTTGTTTGGCAATGAAATCTACAGACAGTTCAAGCTCAAGATGCTTCACCCTTGCCTCGCCTGGTTTTGCAAAACTTTGCCTATCCCCTGTTGGTTGTATTGGTGGCTTTTCTTCAGTCTTCTTTTGGTTGCAGGAAATTACCAGGATAAAGAATACCAGGTAGTTAAATTTGTTCATGGACACTTTATTAATACAAGCGAATGTAAGTAGGATTGCTGGAATCTTACGGGGCAAACAAATCAGTTCAACATTTTTTGAAGGATATAAAAAACAGTCTTAATGCCATTATCCGGGATGCATTATTTATTTTTGTTGTCACAAAACATTGCCCGATAGTCATAATGGTAAGGAGACAGATTTTGATTCTGTTTGTCGAGGTTCGAATCCTCGTGGGTAACATTCACTAATAGTTCTGGCTTTGTATTTGCGATCACTAAAACTTATGAGAATTAAAAACACCTTGATTAAACGTTGCCTGGTATGTTTTTTTATTACATGGATCTGGGGTGGCTCAGCAAATTGTTTATTTGCACAAAAAAAACCAGGAGATACTGTACAATCATTATTAATTGCAAAAGATTCGCTACAGGCCGAAAAACCCCCGGTTTTCGAAGTCTTAAATCTTGGCAGGATGGGCCTCTCGAGGCGCGCTTATGATTATGCAATACTTGGACATAAATTATTAATTGCAAAAAAGAGGCTTTCAAATAAAACCATTCTGACAATCATTGATTTTACCCTTGCCTCAGATAAGAAACGGTTATTCGTGATAGATCTTCAAAAACCTAAACTACTTTATGTAACACATGTAGCTCATGGCAAAAATTCGGGGCTAAAAAAAGCCATGTATTTCTCAAATGAGCCGGAGAGTTTTAAGAGTAGCCTGGGTTTCTATACTACCAGGGGTACCTATAATGGTGTTCATGGCTATTCGATGCGCATGGAAGGGCATGAACGGGGATTTAATGATAATGCAAATAAAAGAGATATCGTTGTGCACAGTGCAGATTATGTTGATGAATCATTGATCCAGGCACAGGGTTTTATTGGCAGAAGTCTTGGATGCCCCGCACTTTCACCTGCCATTTATAAATCTCTGATCAATAAAATAAGTAATGGCAGTTGTCTTTTCGTGTATGGAAACGATTCAAAATATATTACTGATTCAAAAATGCTTAGGCAAACAATAAAGCTTTCAAAATAAATTTTTCATATTTCTTAGTCCTTCCTCTTTTCTTTTATAAAAAAAAAGCTATGCAGTTTTAATTGCATGGCATAAATAATTTTAATTGCTGTTTACCTTCCAAATCTGTAACCAAGCGAAAGACCAAAACCGATATGCTTGGTTTTTTCTTTGCTTGAAGAAACGCCTTCATACTCAGGGCTAATATTGGCCAGCCCAATTTGTGAATTCACCTGGAAAGAAATCCTGTTGCTGAATTCATAACCCGCAAGGATATTTGCACCGGCATCCATACGCTTGTAAAAAGTAGTAGCTGATGCCTGCTCTGCAATAGAAACTTTATTCCTGTATTCTACATCTGACTCAATATCATTGTTACCATTTTCTAAGATAATTTTTCCGCCTATTCCAAACCCGATATACGGTCCGAATCCAAGCATCACATGGCCATTTCCAACTAATGGTTTGTAAATAAAATTCATTGGAATGTCGAGGTAATAAAGATTTAGCGCTACATTATTAGCACCCAATTTAAATTTTGCACCTTTTGTACCTATGGTTAGGCCTGGCTGGAAATAAAAATCAGTGGCAACAGGAATCTCAGCATTTACGCCAGCATTCCATTTCATCGCAAGACTGCCATCTAATTTATTTCCATCCTCATCATCTCCATAAATATTCTGGAAATTAATCCCTGCCTTAAGTCCAAAGGTAGTTCCGCTAGAGTTTGCAATAGTCCTTGCATTCTGGGCTTGTGCAGTGATACCTGATAAGGCTAAAACAACCACACTTAATAATACTCTTTTCATACTTGTTTATTTGGTGAAAAATTTTGATTGATAAATTTATAGCATAGTGAAAAGACAAGAGTCACCATGGCAGGCATGTTACTAAAGCATATCCTTAGACGCTTTTCATGATTATTGATTAGCTTCCTTCCTGGCATCTTCCTTCATCTTCTCATTTGCGCTGATAAGGAATTCAACACGCCTGTTTTGTGAACGCCCGTCTTCAGTATCGTTGCTATATTTAGGAACACTTTCACCATAACCTTTAGTTGTTACCCGGTTAGAAGCAACACCTTTTGAGCTAACGTAAGATGAGACTGATCCAGCTCTTTTGTCAGATAAGTTTAAATTATATTCATCGGTACCCTTACTGTCTGTATGCCCGGCAATTTCAAGATTGGTATCCGGATATTTACTCAAAACATTAACAAGTTTGTCTAAACTCGCTAGTGCCGCAGATGATAGTGAAGCACTATTGAAGGCAAAAAGTATTTTATCATTAAATTCAACAACAATTCCTTCACCGACACGTTCAACTTTTGCACCTGGTACCTGGTTTTGGATCTCTTCAGCTTGTTTATCCATTTTTTTCCCAATGATAGCACCGGTTACCCCACCTACAGTAGCGCCAATAATAGCACCCATTGCAGTATTGCCAGATGCTTTACCAATTACAGCACCGATCGCACCGCCGCCAGCTGTGCCTATCACTGCGCCTTTCTGTGTTTTTGTCATTGAATTGCAACCGGCCATTACAACTATTGCTGCAAGGCTTACTACAAGTACATTTCTCATTAATTTCATCGGTATTCTTTTTGGTTTAATAATTATTATCCTCAAATTCAAACATCGTACCACTAAATCATACATGAAGAAAACTTAATTGCAAATATTAAGTTCGCATGGTTCACTAAAGAGCAGATAACGGATCAAATGGTTGTATTCAGCAGGTTATTAAAACATAATCATATTTCTAACTGGTGCTTCTGCCAATCTCTATTATCTTTGCAAACTTTAATATGAAAGCTAAGAAGAAGGCAGAAATAGTGTTCCCGGCAGAATCAATTGATGTGTTTGGTGCGCGCGTACATAACCTTCGAAATTTAGACATAAGTATTCCCAAGAATCAACTCGTTGTTATAACAGGGATTAGCGGCAGTGGTAAATCATCACTCGCTTTTGATACCATTTATGCCGAAGGCCAGAGAAGATATATGGAAAGTTTCTCTGCATATGCCCGGCAATTTATAGGCGATATGGAGCGGCCCGATGTAGATAAGATCACCGGCCTTTCACCTGTAATCTCTATTGAACAAAAGACAACAAATAAAAACCCACGAAGTACTGTCGGAACTGTTACCGAGATCTATGATTTCTTTAGGTTATTATTTGCAAGGATCGGTGAAGCATATAGTTACAACACTGGTAAAAAAATGGTGAAGTGGAGTGAAGAAGAAATCGTTGAAAATATTTTCAAAAAACATAGCAGCAAAAAAATCTCTTTACTTGCCCCGCTTGTGCGTGGAAGAAAAGGGCATTACCGTGAATTATTTGAAGATGTGAGAAAAAAAGGATTTTTAAAAGTTAGGGTTGATGGCGAGGTTATGGACCTGGTGCCCAAGATGCAGGTAGACAGGTATAAAATACATGACATTGAACTTGTTGTCGACAGGCTACAGGTTACCAAAGAAATGCGGGTTCGTTTAAGCCAGAGCGTTCAAAAATGTTTACAGATGGGTAAGGATCTCATGTTCCTATTACTGAATGATAACAACCAATTGATACAATATAGTAAACAACTGATGTGCGAAGAAACAGGAATCAGTTATGAAGAACCATCTCCAAACAGTTTTTCCTTCAACTCGCCTTATGGCGCCTGCCCCGTATGCAAAGGACTTGGAGCTGTATACCAGGTAAGCATGGACGCAATCTTACCAAACCACAACCTAAGCATAAATGAAGGAGCCATCGCTCCACTTGGAGAAGAACGTGAAGCCTACGTTTTTAAACAGGTACAACAGGTTGCAAAAAAACACAAGATTAATCTCGATAAAGCCATCAAAGAATTACCTGCCCGATCTGTAAATATTTTATTATATGGCAGGGAAGATGTCAATGGCACTGGTGCGCTGGATTCTACCCTTGAAGTTGACATGAATGATGAGTATGACGCGAGTGAATATCATACCGGTGAATATGAAGGTATTGTGAATATGGTGAAACGTTGGTTCTCTGCAAGCAGCACCAGTGAAGGTCTTAGAACCTGGGTAGAAAAATACATGCATTTGAAAATGTGTACAGAATGCCTGGGGAGACGCCTTAGAAAAGATAGCCTCTGGTTTAAAGTAGATGGTGTTGATATCGCCGAATTATCTACACTCAACCTCGACAAACTAATGCATTGGTTTGATGATATTGAAAAGCGGCTTAGTAACAGGCAAAACATTATTGCAAAAGATCTCTTGAAAGAGATTCGGGAGAGATTGCAATTTTTGCTTGACGTAGGTCTCAATTATCTTACAATGAACCGCCCATCGAAAACCCTGAGTGGTGGGGAATCACAGCGGATCAGGCTTGCCACACAGATAGGATCTCAATTGCAGGGCATAACCTATATTCTCGATGAACCAAGTATCGGGCTTCATCAGCGCGACAACCAACGGCTGATCTCTGCATTAAAAAATCTCAGGGATATTGGCAACAGTGTTTTAGTTGTTGAACATGATAAGGATATTATGCTCGCCGCTGATCACCTCATAGACATTGGTCCAAAAGCGGGTAAGCATGGTGGTGAGATCGTAGCTGAAGGCACGCCTGCCTATATGCTCACGCTCAACACACTTACTTCATCCTACCTTAATGGACATAAATCGATTGCCATACCAAAAGAAAGAAGGAAGGGTAATGGAAAAATATTAGAAATAAAAGGTGCAAAAGGTAATAACCTCAAGAATGTTTCGGTCAAATTTCCTTTAGGGAAATTTATATGTGTAACCGGTGTTAGTGGTAGTGGCAAATCAACTTTGATCAATGAAACACTTTACCCACTGTTAAGCCAGCACGCATTTGACAGCAAAACAAATCCACTTGATTATAAAGAAGTGAAAGGCCTCGAAAATCTTGATAAAGTTATCGAGATCGACCAGTCTCCGATAGGCCGCACACCAAGAAGCAATCCTGCGACCTATTGTGGTTTCTTTACAGATATCCGCACCTTGTTTGCTGCTGTGCCAGAAGCAAAGATCAGGGGATACACCGCGGGGAGATTTTCATTTAATGTGAAAAGCGGAAGATGTGATGTTTGTGAAGGAGGTGGAATGCGAGTGATAGAAATGAATTTCTTACCTGATGTTTACGTTCATTGTGAAAAATGCAATGGCAGGAGATATAACCGGGAAACTCTGGAGATACGATACAAAGGAAAATCAATCAGTGATGTACTTGATATGACTGTGGATGAAGCCGTTGCTTTTTTCCAGAACGTGCCCTTCATTTACAGAAAAATAAAAGTATTGCAGGAAGTAGGGCTAGGATATATCACGCTCGGACAAAGTGCGGTAACGCTTAGTGGTGGTGAAGCACAGCGTGTAAAGCTTTCCACAGAACTCGGAAAACGGGATACTGGTAAAACATTTTATATCCTTGACGAACCCACTACCGGCTTACATTTTGAGGATATCCAGCATCTCGCCGACGTATTAAATAAATTAGTTGATCGTGGAAATACCGTGCTGGTGATAGAACATAATATGGATATAATTAAAATAGCAGACCACATCATTGATCTCGGGCCCGAAGGTGGAGATGGTGGAGGTTATATTTTGTTTGATGGTTTACCGGAAGATCTGGTTAAGAATAAACAAAGTTATACCGCTATGTTTTTGAAGTTAGAATTGAAATGACAAAGGCTCCACCTGGAGCCTTTATCATAAATTTTAATGCTTATTAATTTGTAGCTTCCTTTACTTTGAATTTATAAGAGCCGCTAAATTCCCCGGATCCTTTTTTATCCCAAACCCTGAAGTTCACAACAAAATGGTCAATGGCACCAGTTGCGCTTGTGATCCTGGCTTTAAGATTTAAAATCCTGGCATCACTGGCACTGAAACCTGTTTCATCGTAGCTCGCAAAGAGATCACCTGTGTCAAGTATTTCAAGACCACCGTCTGTTGTAATCTTTTGAGACGCTCCGAGGTATGTTTTTCCTTCCACTTCCTCCCAACCCTTCTCTACATTAATATTCAGGAATATGGGCTCCCCTATCATAGTTGTATTATTGCGAATCATATTACCCTGTTCATCGGCAAGAAATGCGCGGAAAACTTTTACTCCGCCCTTTTGCTGCAAGGAAATATCATGCAATAATTGCGGTGAGCTTCCTTCCTCTTCATCATCGGAACCTGAATTTGTTTTACCTGGAGACTCTTTTTTTGTTTCATCGGTCTTACTGACCTTGCTTTTGTCATCACAGGAAATCAAGAAAAGCATCATTACAATACCAAGCGGGAAAAGTGTTTTTTTCATGTAGTTTGGTTTTAGTTGTTTATTAGTACATACCAAAGTAAGTAAAATAAACATGCGGTGGAATATTATAGTTTACAGCTTACTATTAGAAGGTGAGACAAACGGTTTTTATTTAAGGTTAAAGTATAAAAATCTAAAAAATAAATATGGGGTTGACTATCGAATATTCAATGTTCAACCCTGAATTATAAAGATGCAATCTCAAAGAAAATGAGAATGCACTTCAGGCCTGGTAATAAGTTTATACCTTGGTAAACATTGATTTTTTTTCGAGCAATCGTTGCAATAAAGTTAACTGGTTACCGGCCCGCACGAAATTTTGGCCTGGGTATTTAGATCCATAATACGAATCGTTATTGAAGTAATCTGTAAGAAAACGAATAGCCTGCATATAGATCATAAATTTACCCGAATAGAATAAACATTTTTTTTCTGTAGAGGTAAGTTCATTTTTCATTTCACCAAAATATCCCTGGACAATGGCATCGTAAAATTCATTTCTCACTTCGATTTTGGAAAAATCCTGCGCTTCCTCACTCACCGGTGAAAGGTAAGTCCGCATCATATCGCCTAAGTCGCTGATAAAATATCCAGGCATTACCGTATCAAGATCAATTACACATAAGCCTTTGTCTTTTTCATCAAACAAAACATTACTAATCTTAGTATCATGGTGAGTAATCCTTTGTTTAAATTCGGAATTGGATAAAATTTTGCCATATTCAGTAACTATATCTGCATACTGAATTATTTGTTTTATCAACGATGCGGATTCAGAAATCCGCGATTTATTTCCATTTTTCAAGGCAGTTAAAAATTGCTGGTAACGCAATCCAAGATCATGGAAACATGGGATTGTGATCTTCAATCTGGTTGTATCAAGGCCATTGAGCATCCGGGTGAATCTTCCGAATTGTATTGCCGCTTCATAAGCATGCTCCGGTTTTTCCACCACATCTTTAGAATGCGACCCGGCCAAAAACGGGAAGAGTCTGAAAAAACCTTCTCCCTCCAGGTAAACCATTTCGTGGCCTTCTTTCGAAATTATGGGAGCAATAAATTTGTATTCAGGATGAGAATGCTGCAGATGATTTGCTATTACGCTGATGTTATTGACAATATCCTCAGGTTGTTTAAAAACTGAATCATTGATTCTTTGAAGAATATATTCGTTCTCACCAGTTATTACTTTCCATGTATTATTGATCAAACCAGTTCCGAACTTTTCCAGTCTTAGGGATTCCTCTTTTAATCCGTATGCAGCCAATACTGAAAGTGACATCATTTATCAACTAAGATTTACAAATAAGATTCTGAATAGCAAAACTAATAAGCATCAGTAAGCGCAAAGACTGGTTTACGATACATCCATTGTCCCCCTGTGAAATCAGGGAATTCAATCGTCTCGCATCCGAGTGCTATCGATTGTTCACTCAATGGTGAGATAGCACTCCATGCTGCTGCATCGTACACATCCATTGGTGTTGCTGTTTTTCGTTTGATGGATTCAATAAAAGAATGAATCACATAAAAATCCATACCCCCATGACCAGAGCCTTGGGCTTCCTTGCTCCACTTTGCCCACAAGGGATGATCATATTTATCCAACCATACTTTTGCTTCATCCCACTGGTGAGCTTTTGATTTACCTTCAATATGAATTCCTTTTGCTACATCCATCCATAAACCATCGGTTCCCTGCACCCGGAAACCTAAAGAATATGGACGAGGAAGACTGGTGTCATGCTGTAATAATATTGTTTCTCCATTGGCACAATTTATTGATGTTGTAACTACATCGCCCAATTTGAAATTAATCTTTGCATTGGGATGACCGGGGCCACATTTTTTAACAGTATGATTGTGCAATCCTCT
>JBKJPO010000341.1:0-5760 GCA_046595095.1 Chitinophagaceae bacterium | reverse complement strand
CGGCTATCAGCGGAAGCAGGTTGCTGCCTGTACACTGCGACCTGGCAAAAACTATTTTCTTTTTTATTAAAAATAATGAACTGGGAGTATGTCGCTTCTTTGGTTACCTGCCAGCAGCAGGTATTCTCAAAACAATGTTATCAATGCTATCTATTAGTTGTGCCTGTAAGGAAAGAATCAGCGACATCAAAAAAGCAGTTAACCCATACCGTTTCATAGTAAATGTTTTACTTTATTTCCCCAGACAAAATGATCTTACAAAATTGCAATATTTTGATTCTATTGTCAATCCGCCTCATTTTATAGAGTGCAGTCGGCAGTTGCAGATGGCAGTTGTAGTAACTTATTGCCAACTGCAACTTCCTACTGCTCACTGCCACTACTTACTGCAAAAAGGCCGCCTCATCAATGATGAGACGGCCTTTTAATTACTTAAGAATTTGAAATTATTGTTTCACCAGTTTCAATTGCTTCTTAGAATCACCTTGAATTACCTCAATAAAATACAAACCTGGCCTATAGTTGTCGCCAACTTTAATTTTTTGGTTAGCCTGTAGATTAGTGCGCTGCTCGATCAATTTACCGCTCATGTCAATTACCCTGTAGCTAACATTCTCAGCAGTAGATCCATCGATCTGAATTGAGAAAGCAGTGTTTGAAGGGATTGGATAAGCGCTGATTGAGAATTTTTTATCAGCTGTCAAAAGATCCGGAATAGCAGAATCTGATTCTGTTCCGCTTGACTGGGAACCGCCTAAGGTTAGATCACCGTGATGATTTAAAGGACATCCACGACGTGATTTACTGTTCAGGTTATCCAGGTAAGTAGCTAAAGCCCCAGGATCTGCATTAGTTAATCCGGGATAATTGACACCTTCAACAGTTACTGCTGGTAAATTTGCAGTTCCTGTATTAAATGAAGATTTAACTGCTGCAACAACTTCCGCCTCTGTATAAGGGAAGTATCCGTATGCAGCATTTAATAAAGCAGCTATACCTTGCTTAAGCACCTGGTTGTAACCGCCTCCTTTAAGTGAAAGTCCCTGGTCTAAAGTAGTAACACCAAGCGTAATCACGCCCCTGTCATTAGTTATCCCAAAAATAGTTGAGATTACATCACTTCTGTGATATTGTGTACCCAAGCCCGGACCACCTGTACCATCCCATGAAGCAGTAGAAGCATTTTTCCAGTAACCATGGCTACAGCCATAATTGCCTCTTCCACATGATACTGGTTTTACTCCTACTTCCAGAACTAATCTGAGTCTTGTTTCAGTATTTGGTGGTATGGCAACATCAAACCAGTCATTCCATTTACCTAGTGGATTGACAGTACTATAATTCTCCATAATGAGCATTTGAGTAAAATCTTCAGCACCGAGAAAATCATTGGGTTCTCCTACATTCCAGTTGGTGAAGCACACCGGCTCACCGTTTGCCCAAACAAAATTTCCTTCTGAAGCATCATCGTTAAAACCAATCCAGGGATTGCGTATGTTAGCCCACTCGGCGCCTGGAGCCTTTCCTGTACCGCCAAAAGTTGTTATATTATTTGCAAGCACAAAATTTTGAACAGCAGTATTTTCCGCAAGGTCACTAAGGGTGACTGCATAAAGTGTTGCTGCTGATGGAACTATTCCACCCACTGCAGGTGTCGCAGATGCAATTGCTGATGTCACCGCGCCAGCAATATCTACTCCCCTGAATGTACCTGTAGTTCCTGATCCGAGGTTGGAAATATAATAGTAATGACCATTATAAACTCCCATGAAAGTGTAGCCAGGAATTGTAGGGTGAAGGGCCTTGGCAGAATTAAAAGCAAAAAGAGAAATTAATACCAGGAATACACTCAGATACCTGGTCAATGAGTTTCGTAATTTAGTTTCCATAACGTTTTTTGTTTAAATAGATTAATTAATGAAAAGAATGAAAGTTGCCGTATTGATCAAAGGTTAGGGCACGACAATAGAATGCATAGCAGACAATTGTCCGGCATTGGTCAGGTTAGATGGTTATTCTGAAGAAATTTGGAATGGGCAGCCAGTCGGAATTTGGAAGGAATTCGAAGGATAGGAAAACAAAATTATAACTAATTCAAATATAAGCAAATCTATATGTGTAATGGGGATAATTTTTTTTTATTCCACTGTTACACAGGGTTTGTCAAAAGATAACGCCAATAAGGTTGCCATTATCGCAAAGATTTTAGTAGAATTTCAAAACGATGATGGAATAATTAGCAGAAAATTCTTCTGATGTTGTTTGGGGTGACACAAAAGTAAAAGTATTCCTCAGAAAATCAAATTTTTTTTTCTGAATTTAACTCCAGAGGAATTTTTTAGTTGCCATAAAGGGGTTTTAATTGCTTCTTTTAACCAGGATGGTATTAAATAGAATTAATCATACCAGCTAAATTTCGATACAAAAATATTTTTTTAGATTTTGCTTCACTTCATCAGGATCATGGATTTTAGTTTCTACGACAGTATCTCCGGTTGTAATTTTTAATGATGTATTCGTCATTGTTATCCTGCCGTTTTCACTCAGCATGGAACAAACGATATTTTTTGTGAAATGGGATTGAGGAGATGTTTGATGATAAATACATTTACCCGCAAATTCTTCCAGCTTTCTTGGAGTTTCTGAAAAAAGATATTCATTCTCCCAATCCTTTTCATTTATTTTCTTTTGAACCAAAAACTGATTTTTCTCCAACTTAATTATTTTAAAAATATTTCGGCCATCAGATTGTTCAAGACCCGATTCCATTTTAAGCGGGATAAGACTAAACTCTCCAAAGCCAACATCGACCAGCCATTGCTTACTGGTAATAGAAACAATAATGGCGAGGTGATCAAATTCTTCATTATAATTACCAGCTGCGGAATTGTAGGGCCTTGCTGAAATAAGCTTTGTATTGAATCCAAGTGAATTTAATAGGTCATTAAATAATCCATTTAGTTCATAACAAAATCCTCCTCTTTTGGCTGTTACAATTTTTTTAAAAAAAATATTAAGGTCGATTGTAATTGGTTTATGAAAGTGGATGTCCAAATTTTCAAATGGGATACTGAGCAAATGTTGTTTTTGCAATTTTGCCAATGACTGTTCATCGATCATCGGAGAGTCTCCATATTTTATTCTTTGTAGATATTGATCGATTTGTTCCCTTGTCATTGGCATTATATAAATTGTTTTAGAAATTGCAATTTATGGAATTGCTAAAACAGTAGCTACTTACGATTTTACTTCATTTGAAAAAACCAGCTCAATGCCAAACCCAATTCTATTTCATTAACATAACTCCTAACTCATAACTCATTTAAGTCTATATTTGAATCCAAACTAACCCTCATTCATGCAACTCTTTTCGAATCCTCCGGTTGTCTGGTTTGTAATTGGCTTTTTATTTTTAATACTCGAGTTTCTCATTCCCGGGCTTATACTGTTCTTTTTTGCAGTTGGCGCCTGGATCGTTGCATTACTTTGTCTCATAATAGATCCTTCAATAAATACCCAGCTGATTGTTTTTTTACTGAGTTCTATCCTCACTATTTTATTATTCAGGAAATGGCTTAAGCATTTGCTTTGGTCGCGAAAGGATTCTACAGAGTTAATGGAAGATGAATTTCTTGGCAAAACAGGAAGAGCTGAAACCAATATTGCCCCGGGACTAAACGGGAAAGTTGATTTCAAGGGAACTACCTGGGATGCACAATCAGCAGATATTATTGAGCAAGGCGAGCAGGTAATTATTATTGGGAATGATAGTATTTTATTAATTGTAAAATCAACAAAAGTGTAATGGAAGCATCAACAATTATTCTTGTAGGCGTTATTATTTTTCTGCTGATCGCATTTCTTTCCACTTTTAAAGTGGTGCCACAGCGATCAGTGTTTATCGTGGAAAGACTTGGAAAGTACAGCCGTTCATTGGAAGCAGGCTTCCATATTCTTATTCCATTTATTGATAAGATCGCGTATAAACAAAACCTCAAGGAGCAGGCTATTGATGTTGCATCACAGATATGCATAACGCGGGATAATATTGCGGTGGAAGTTGACGGTATCCTATACCTGCAGGTCATTGATCCTCAAAAAGCTTCTTATGGAATTGATAATTACAAATTCGCGGTGGTGCAGATATCGCAAACAACGATGCGTAGTGTAATTGGAAAGATGGAGTTGGACAAAACTTTCGAAGAACGCGAGACGGTTAATGGCAGTATTGTTGAAGCCGTTGATAAGGCAAGCGGTCCATGGGGAATAAAAGTTTCGCGCTATGAGGTAAAAAACATTTCACCCCCGCAAAGCATAAAAGATGCGATGGAAAAGCAGATGCGTGCAGAGCGCGAAAAACGCGCCCAGATTGCAGAATCAGAAGGGGATAAGCAGGCTAAAATAAACAGGGCAGAGGGCGAAAAACAGGAAACCATTGCCCGCTCTGAAGGTGAGAAACAAAAAAGAATCAACGAGGCGACAGGTAGAGCGACAGAAATAGAACTTGTTGCAATCGCGACTGCAAAAGGCATCAGGGAAATAGCCATATCCATCAATGAAGAGGGTGGTATGAATGCAGTGAACCTGAGAATAGCAGAACAGTATCTTACCGAGTTTGGAAAATTGGCAAAAATTAATAATACCATGATCGTTCCTGCAGACCTTTCTGATATCGCTGGAGTGATATCCAGTATTACTTCGGTTATTAATAAATCAAAGTTGGAGCAACCATTAGTAAACGAATAAGCGTGACTGTTTTCCACTTGATTCCCTGTGCCTGCTGAACAATTATTATCTTCATAGCCTTAAACTTGTTTTATGCCAGCCTATATTATTGTGGAAGTGGATGTGCATCATCTTTCTGATTATGAAGAGTATAAAAAGCTTACACCTGCTTCAATTGCTGCATTTGGAGGAAAATTTATTGTTAGAGGTGGGAATACACAAACTTTAGAAGGAGATTGGAATCCACAGAGAATAGTGGTGGTAGAATTTCCAACCGTTGAAAGAGCTAATGAATGGTGGAGCTCACCAGAATATGCACCAGCAAAAGAGATACGGCAACGTACAGCAACTTCAAAAATGATTGTTGTTGAAGGATATCAGGCTTGAGTTGCAACCGCAAATATTTGCTACAATTATTATCCATAAAGCCTTCTTTTTTTGTGAGGTATTTCCCCGCCAAATTAATTGTTTGAGGGATATCTTAGTGTAAATTTCTAACGCTCTTCGTGCTCTAACGGAGAAGAACTTATGTCAATAGACTTACTATACATCAACTCCTCCCCATCATTTATTTATTGAAAGATTATAATTCATCCAGATTATTCAGGGGCTAAATGGTTTATATCGCAACTCTACGGATTGCCCCATCCTTAAATTTCGGTATCTTGGCGACTTTTAATCATCCTATCAAGCGAGGACACTGAACAGCTTACCTGATCCCAGATCGACCTTCATTTCTAAAATTTCTGCTAACTACCTATGAGAATTATAAAAAAGAGCATAATCGCGATATTATTTGTGTTAAGTTTTTTTAGTACGAACGGGCAACCAACACTGGACTCTCTTCCTTCTTTTCTTCTCTCGCAGCCAATAGAAGAATTCATTCATCTGCACCTGGACAAAGATGTGTATCTCCCTGGTGAAACCGTATGGTTTAAAGCTTATATTCTTGGTGAAGGAAAAATAAGCAGCGTTAGTAAAAACCTGTTTACCGAATTATGGGATAGAAATGGTAAAATGCTTTTCCAGTTTACC
>JBKJPO010000288.1:0-5497 GCA_046595095.1 Chitinophagaceae bacterium | reverse complement strand
TGGTAATTTTGAATACTACGCGGAATGTGTAGCCATCAGCCTGGTTTTGCAATGTATTCGAGGTATCACTAAAAATAGCAGTTGAATTTGTACTATCCCGAAGACTATCCCCTGCGTTTCCGATAACTGGCCCCACCTGTTCTGATTGGTTGGATTCGTTTGGAGCTTTACCCCTGAAACCAAAATACCAAACGGCCCAACCAATAGCCGACAACAGCACCAGACCAACGATGATCAGGATAGGCACTTTATTATTCCCCGTTTGCTGTGAACCATATTCGTGAAAATTTACATTTTCCTCAACATGTTCTCCATCACTCAGGTTTTTTGGAACGTCAATCCTTGCATTAATAAACTGACCTGGTACAAATTCCAGATCTCCGCGATTTGAACGGTGCAACGTACCAATGCCTTCGAAAATAAATGGCTTTCCAATATTAAGAAACTGCTTACCAAGCATAAGAAATGAATCGAGATCTGCTGAAGCAAGGGGCTTTATTTTTTTTGTATTTGCTACAATAAAATTGATAAGCTGGTCATCTTCAGTAACCTTGGGATTATAATCAAATGTTATCGCATTTGCGGGTATCGAGATCTCTTTTTCTGTATCTGCAGGCAACACGGCATTCCCATCAAGGTGGAAAATTCCAATTCCCTGTAACGTAAGTTCTTTGTGATTATAAAGGTATTGGACAAGTATCAGTTCAATTTTCACTTTGGAGGATTTATTGGTGGCAAACCTACCCATTATTGCCCAATTCGCAAAAATGATGAGGAGTAGAAACGAAATTTTTTCCTTTGCTAAACCATTCTATGTTAATTTTGCATTCCATGATCACCAGCGAAGAAAAGAAGTTTATCGACTATTGGGAAGTTAACAGGGGACTTCAGAAGAAATTTTTTTACAAACTACTCCTCGGCCTGCCGATGGGTCTGGTTTTCGGTCTCCCGATAATAATCAGCCTTATTTTCAATAATTGGTATAAGAAAATGAGTTTCGTTTCGGGCTCTCAATTCACGGTTGTTCTTATAGCTGTACTGGGGATCTGTGTCTTTTTTGCCCTATTCAGGATGCATGTTAAATGGGAACTTAATGAACAATTTTACAAGGAGTTAAAATATAAAGAATCAAGGACTGATGCAGCATAATGCGGCATTTTTTTCTCTTAAATTTGCACTTAATTTATTTAAATCATGAAGAATTTTTTTTTAGCTGCTTTATTGGTTTTATTTCTGGCCACGGGATGTGTAAAGTCAAGTAATGAATGCCCCGCAACAGACTCAGGCGCTGTTGCACCGGCAAATGAAATTACCAGTGTTCAGACCTACCTGAATAATAATGGACTCACCGCAACTCAGCATCCAAGCGGTTTCTTTTATAAAATTAATACTGCAGGATCTGGCACATCAGTATCTAACCTATGCTCAATAATTACAGTAAATTATAAAGGCAAGCTTACAAATGGAAATACTTTCGATTCTACCGCTACTGGTCAACCTTCACAATTTGAGTTAAGTTTAGTAATTCTTGGATGGCAAAAAGGTATTCCATTAGTTCAAAAAGGGGGGAGCCTAAAATTATATATCCCACCTTCACTTGGTTATGGTCTGCGCGAAATTCGAGATAATGCCGGCAACTTATTAATCCCTCCAGGTTCCATGTTAATATTTGATGTAGACGTATTGAATATCGCCAACCTTTAAACGCAATTGTTTTTTACATCCCGACTTCGTAATCATCTAACGTTATTCGGTATACGGAATAAGTAGAATACAACTAACTTTATAAACAAAGGAATATAAGATTGCGCCACGAAGCTATTTCAGTTTTTGATATGTTCAAGATAGGTATTGGGCCATCCAGTAGCCATACACTTGGGCCATGGCGTGCAGCTCAAAGGTTTGTTGAAACATTGAAGAGGCTAGAAATGCTGGAGGGAGTTACAGATCTTCGCGTGCTATTATATGGTTCGCTTGCTAAAACAGGCAAAGGCCATGGCACTGATATAGCTGTACAACTTGGTCTTAGTGGCGACGACCCTGTGACCTTTGATGTAAACCAGATCGATGCCAAAATCAATGATATCCGGGAAATGAAGAAACTGGTACTTGATGGTAAGCATGAAATAAATTTTGAACCCAGTGAGGATATAGACTTTCTCGTAACTGAAACCTTACCCGGGCATCCAAATGCACTCACCTTTTTGGCTTCAACATCCAAGGGCGATAATATAGCTGAAACATTTTATTCTATTGGTGGTGGATTTGTCAAAAAAGAAGGAGAGCAACAGAATAGTAAAAGCAATACTATCCTTCCATTCCCTATTAATACCTCGGATGAACTTGAACATTGGTGTATGAAAACCGGGCTCAACATCAGCGAAGTAGTTTTGGAAAATGAATCTGCATGGCGCTCCGAAAAAGCCACAAAGGAAGGCTTGCTAAATATATGGACAGTTATGTCTGCGTGTATGTATAGGGGTTGCCATACCAGCGGCGAGTTGCCGGGCGGTCTTAATGTAAAACGGCGTGCTGCCGATCTCAATAAGAAACTTATAAAAGGCAGAGGATACCAGGATATAGAATCATGGATAGCTACGATCCGGCAGGGTGGAAATGATTTCAGGTATATCCTGGATTGGGTTAGTTGTTTTGCACTTGCGGTAAATGAAGAGAATGCATCGTTTGGTAGGGTAGTAACTGCCCCAACTAATGGAGCGGCAGGTGTAATACCAGCAGTCCTACAATACTATATAATTTTCTGTGATGGAAATCGTGAAGATAAGATCATACAATTCCTGCTTACTGCTGCCGAAATTGGGAGCATATTTAAAAAAGGAGCTACCATCTCTGCAGCGATGGGTGGCTGCCAGGCAGAGATCGGTGTTTCCTCATCGATGGCTGCAGCTGCACTCACAGAATGCCTTGGCGGAACCCAGAGGCAAGCATTGATGGCTGCCGAAATAGCCATGGAACACCATCTCGGTATGACATGCGATCCAATCGGGGGCCTTGTACAGATTCCCTGCATTGAAAGAAATACAATGGGTGCAATCAAAGCGATCACTGCCTCCCAGCTTGCATTACAGGGCGCGCCTGATTTTGCCAAAGTGAGCCTCGATGGGGTAATAAAAACAATGTGGGATACAGCACAGGATATGAATTCCAAATATAAGGAGACAGCTGATGGTGGACTTGCAGTGAATGTACCGTTGAGTTTGTCGGAGTGCTAACTTTGCTTTTCTTCATGCCCAAGGACACCCGGAAATTCATTGGTAACGATAAAGGTTAATCGCTTATTCAAAGATTATACTTCCTCTTTATTTCCCTATCCGAATCCCGATCCTTAATCGTCTCCCGTTTATCATAGATCTTCTTTCCCTTACCAAGCCCAATCTCCATTTTTGCAAACCCTTTTTCCGAGATAAATATCCTCAATGGAATAATTGTATATCCTTTCTCTTTGCTCTTGTCTTCAAGTTTGCGCAATTCCCTTTTGGTAAGTAATAATTTTCTTTCCTGCATAGGAATATGATTGTGGATGTTGCCAAAATTGTATTCAGCGATGTGCAGACTTTTTACAAATAATTCTCCTCTATCGAAGATGCAATAACTATCATTGAAACTAACTTTGCTGCCACGGATGGATTTGATTTCAGTTCCGGTCAATACAATTCCCGCCACATACTTTGCTTCAATGTGGTATTCGTAATATGCTTTGCGATTGTTTAATTCCAATTATTTTTGTTTTAAGCAGCTAGAGACTGGCTGCGCCTGTCTCAAAAAATTTTTCAGAAAAATCAGCTTCTGAATAATTCCAGCAATGTGCTTATCCTTTCTTTTAAAGTTTTGCGATGTGCTATAAAATCCAGGAATCCATGCTCGAGTAAAAATTCGCTGCGTTGGAATCCTTCGGGAAGGTCCTTTTTAATTGTTTCTTTGATAACCCTTGGCCCTGCAAAGCCAATCAATGCGCCTGGTTCGCCAATTATCACATCTCCGAGCATCGCAAAAGAGGCAGTAGTGCCACCAAAAGTAGGGTCAGTACAAAGAGAAATGTAGGGGATTTTCGCATCCGACAATTGAGAAAGTTTGCCAGAGGTTTTTGCAAGTTGCATTAGTGAAAATGCACTTTCCATCATCCTGGCGCCACCACTTTTATTGATGATCATGAAAGGAATCCGCTGCTCAATAGAATAATCAATTCCCCTTGATATTTTTTCCCCCATTACGCTACGCAGGCTAACCCCGATAAATTCAAAATCCATACATGCCACTACAAGGTCATTGCCATTTACCTGGCCATGTGCAACGGTTATGGAATCATGAATATTTGTTTTGGAGTAAGTCTCCTGGAGGCGCTGCTCATAAGGCTTAAGATCTACGAATTTCAGAAAATCCTTTGACTTGATATTTTCAAAAAGCTCTTTGTCTGTATTTTCATCGAATAAAATATCAAAATAAGCCTCGCTACCAATCCGGTGATGGTGTTCGCATTTCGGACAGACAAACAAACTTTCCCTTAAGTCACTAACAGTACAAGTGTATTTGCAATTCGGGCATTTAGTCCATAAACCATCTGGCGCTTCTTTCTTATCTTTTGTAGAAGTGAGTATTCCTTTTTTTATCCTCCTGAACCATCGCCGCTTGGTTTCTTCCGTTTCACCTTCTTCACCGGCAAGGTTGGCGTCGAAGTCCTCTTCTTTTAGCATGTTATTGAGTTATGAATTATGGATTATGAGCTATGAATTATGAGTTATGAATTATGAGTAAGTTAATCAAGAAATTCTTTCCAACTCATAACTCATAATTCATAACTCATAACTTCTTTACGCTACCGTAATAGTTTTATCCAAATAAACGTCCTGCGTCAAATTCAATAATTGAATACCTTCTTTCATTGGTTTTTGGAAAGCTTTTCTTCCCATGATGAGACCCATACCACCTGCCCGCTTATTTACAACAGCAGTTATAACCGCATCCTGCAAATCACTCTCACCCATACTTTCACCACCACTATTGATCAAACCTACCCGGCCGCTGTAGCAATTCAGCACCTGGTATCGACAAAGGTCTATAGGGTTGTCTGTTGTTAAATTTTCATAAACCAGTTTACTTGTCTTACCATGTTTTGTTGCAAGATAACCACCATTATTGGTAGGCATCTTTTGTTTAATGATGTCAGCTTGCAAAGTTACACCCAGATGGTTAGCCTGGCCGGTCATATCAGCACTGGTATGATAATCTACACCATCAACTTTAAATCCATTATTTCTCAGGTAACACCAAAGGATGGTACACATACCTAACTCGTGGGCATACTCGAAAGCTTCTGCAACTTCTTTTAATTGTCTTGCACTCTCAGCACTTCCCCAATAAATTGTAGCACCTACACCTACCGCTCCCATATTCCAGGCGCTTTTAATTGAACCAAACATAGTCTGGTTCAATTAAACGCGCCTGGAATATGGGAGCGGTAGGTGTAGGTAAAGAGTGT
>JBKJPO010000565.1:0-3118 GCA_046595095.1 Chitinophagaceae bacterium | reverse complement strand
TGTTTATTTCATCATCAGTATCGGGGCCATGCTCCGAACTGTAAATCATATTATTTGCAAAAATGATTCCCTGGGCATTGCGATGTCCCCAACTCCATACCCGGTTTCCTGCAATGGGGTTATCTGTGGGAATGCTTCCATCAAGATTTATCCGCAAAACTTTGCCATTTAACCGCGAGGTATTTTGCGAACGGGAAGGATCGGCGGCATCACCTGTTGTGATGAATAGTTTATCATTGACGATCATAAGTCTGCAACCGTTATGGATACCCGAAGCCGAAATCCCGGTCGCCAGGATTAACGGATTGATCAAGCTGCTTCCATCATATGTGTATCGTACAACTTTTTCCTGGTAAGCACCCGGCGAGTTGAAATTGTAGGCTAAATAAATGTAGGGAGAAGTCGTAAATTCAGGATGAAGCGCCATACCAAGCAAACCGCCTTCGCCCTGGCTGGCTACATCACTTATTGTTAACAGGTTGGTGATAGTGCCTGTTGCAGGATTTAGCCTTTTTACAGTACCGCCACGCTCTGTAAACCAGATCATGTTGTCTTGCCCCCAGGTAATTTCCCATGGATGATTAAGATTTCCTGCAACAACACGTGATACAAGATCTGCAGCATCGGGTGCCTTAACCACGGAACTGGTTTTATCATTGCAACCAAGGAGTGATAATATAATAAATGAGATGATCAGATTCATAGCTCTCATATTTGAATTTTGATGCTTCAAGTTAGCAGGTTACCAGCTTTTTTTATTAAAATTTTTGACCAGTTGAATCATCCGCATGACCATCGGAACCAATTTCAACTTTACAGATTAATAATGTGTCGAATTGGCAAGGTTTGCTAAATGGCATGGAAACTGTGAAGCATACGTTCAAGGTACTTAATTGTATCTTGTAACTCTTTATTTAAAAAGAATATCTTTAGCTCAAATAAAAAAACAACAAACAATGAATACTAAGAACCTTACATTATTTGTCATCCTCGGAATTATCGTATTAATTGGAGGCTGTGCCGGCTGCGGCTACAATTCGATTGTCAAACAAGATGTAGTTGTTGAGAAGACTTTTGCAGATCTGCAGGCAGATTATCAGCGTCGGGCAGACTTGATTCCGAACCTTGTAAGCACAGTAAAAGGGGAGGCCAATTTTGAATCGACAACTTTGGAAAACGTGATAAAAGCAAGAGCCAGTGCAACACAGGTAAAAATTGATCCGGCTAATTTAACCCCGGAAAAGTTACAGGAATTTCAGCAGGCACAAGGGCAGGTTTCCCAGGCATTAGGCCGGTTACTCGTTGTAAGTGAACAATATCCAAATCTTCGCGCTAATGATGCGTTCAGAAATTTACAAACCCAACTTGAAGGCACCGAAAACAGGATAAAGAATTCAAGAAGAGATTTTAACGCGGCTATAGCGGATTATAATCTTAAAGTGCGAAAGTTTCCAATGAATATTTTCGCAGGCCTGTTTGGATTTAAAGTTAAGCCACCATTTGAAGCTGAAGTTGGCTCTGACAAGGCTCCTGAAGTAAAATTCTAAAATCTAAATCGCTAAGATTGCGCTTATTCCCTTTTTTTGGAAAGAAGAAAGACATTTTCACCCCTGAAGAAAATGCGCTTATAGTGGAAGCTATCCGCAATGCTGAAATGCAGACTTGTGGGGAAATCCGGGTTTTCATTGAAAACAAGTGCCGTTTTGTCGATGCCATGGATAGAGCACTTGAATTATTTGATAATTTGAAAATGCAGAATACGCATCATCGTAATGGGGTGCTCTTATATATTGCAATAAAGGATCACCAACTTGCAGTTTTTGGTGATACAGGGATTAATGAAAAAGTGGGACATGAATATTGGGTAAATGCAGTGAAACTTATACTTGCACATTTCAACAGGGAGAAATATGCCGAGGGCATTGCAAACTGTGTTAAGCAGATAGGGGAATCATTGCATCAACATTTTCCTTACAACTCCACTGAAGATAAAAATGAACTTCCCGACGAAATTATTTTTGGCAAATGATTGAAAAGCAGGTGACCAATAAATGAAGAGACTCTTATTAATATGCTTTCTGATTTCTACATCATCACTTGTATGGAGCCAATCAATTAAAAGCGTAATACGCGAAAAACCAAATCCTGCCAATGCTGTAAATGATTTCGGCGACTTCCTCGAACCATTCCAGGAAGATGCATTAGAAAGAAAGATTCGTGCATATAATGATAGTACCTCATCTGCAATAGTGATCATAACCTTACCTGAACTTGGCGGATATGAGATTGAGGAAGTGGCTCTTGAATATTTACGTGATTGGGGAATTGGTGTAAAGGGAAAAGACAACGGTGTACTCTTATTAGTGAGTAAGCAGGAACGAAAGGCTCGAATTGAAACCGGCTACGGTATGGAAGGCGTATTGCCAGACATAACGTGTAAGCAGATCATAGATCAGCGTATGACGCCTTACTTTAAGGAAAGTGATTTTTTCAGGGGTTTTGATAATGCAGTTAATGCCATTATTCAGGCAGCTGCCGGTGAATTCAAAGCCGATACAAAGAGAGCAGGAAGAGGAATCAATACGAAAACGATTATAATCCTCGCGATTGTTTTATACCTCATTATATCAGCAATAGGAAGAGGGGGTGGAGGAAACGGAACATATATGAGTCGTCGCGGCAGTCGCGGACTTGGTGGGTTACCATGGTTTCTTGCGGGTACAGGTTTCGGTGGTGGTGGTGGTGGCGGAGGCTTTGGTGGAGGCGGTGGTGGCGGATTCGGAGGCTTTGGCGGAGGTAGCGGCGGTGGTGGTGGTGCAAGTGGCGGATGGTAGAATCGGTCTGTTGTATATAGTTTTCGGTCTGTAGTTATGGTTGTCAAATTTTTTTTTTTGGACAGTCTCTACGCATACAATCACAAAAAAAACCGCAGCAATTATTAGCTACGGTTTTATAAAAAAATAATTATAGGCTTTGCTGTACCTGTGAAGCTATGTGTTCGGATAAAGCTTTATTTTCAGAAGCTTTTGCTTTAGAAAGTTTGTTGAGGGCAGACTTGAATGTTCCATCTGTGAAGTTCCTGTATGCTTCAGGTATTTCTTTTCGAACTTTTATGATT
>JBKJPO010000556.1:0-5864 GCA_046595095.1 Chitinophagaceae bacterium | reverse complement strand
CTGAGCTACACTGGCATTCTTTTAACCTCGTTTTAAAGAACTTAACCCTTGAATACCATCGTTAAAGGGTATTTTTTGGGAAGGCAAAGGTAATGGAATTCTTTTAATGCAAAAATTTTGAAAAAATAATTTCTAAGATAAAATTTACATCCAATAGAAAAAATTTACAACCTTAAAGTAAAATGGGAAATCAGCGCATTAAATCCAGAATTTCGATTTTATTTACGCAGGTCTTTTTCCAACGGAGCGCCTGAAAGAATGATGAACGGAGCAATGATTCCTGCTGGTTTTCCTCCAAAGCTTATGAATGCATTTAATCCTGATAATATCCATCGCTTAGGAACTGAAGTGGTTAGATCATTGTAAAATCCATTCCTGATTTTAAGCTTGAAGCCAGCATCAGCATAAACCTTTTTATAAACTTCAAGGGGGAGGATACGCTCCGTCCAACTACCTGTCAATGGATCACAGGTATTAGCGTCATGTTCATTAATTATGGGAAGAGTTCCGCTCACCTGGTATTCTGATATAGATTTTTCGATATCTGCTTTGTTTTTTCCCCTGGTATAATGAGCAAGCTTTTCGATTTCTGACTCGATTAAGGCCGGTGCAAAATCTTTGATAATATTCTTCCTCAACAATAGGTAAGGTTCTTCTATGATGTTGCAATCCTCTTGCATGTTGATATGTGTTCGATAGCCGCCGGTAATTTCATCGCGGTATTGCAGCCTGCGCAATTGACGAACTTTAAAAGGATTTCCAGGATTGGAAGCTGTAGTAAAAATATTTACCTGCCCGGAATTCATTTTCTTCATCACAGAAAAAAAATGATCGAGATCATAAATATGTTCTATCACATCGGTACCAATTACCAGGTCCGGTTTCAAATGATTATTGGAACAAAATGCTTCTGCACTTTCTACATCGCCCTGCACAAAATGGTCGATCTGAATTTGCATCGCCTTGCTTAATCTTTGCGCTGCTTCAATACTTCCTGCATCAAGATCGCAGCAGATCACTTTTTTATAACCACAATGTTTTGCAAAAATACCAAGCATTCCATTTCCACATCCATAATCCAGGAATGTCAATTCCTCCACGTTTTTATTTGTGAGCTGCGCTGACGATTCTAATGCATCGCAATAAATTTTGAGATAATATTGAAGGTGTAAAATAAGGTGATCCAGGTAACTTGCGTGGTAGCCAACTAATCCAACAGACTTACCGGAATAGCCGCAGGCAAGGCTAAAAAAAGATTTGTATTTGGAAGAGTAATCTACCGGTCGTAATACTGTCATAAAAAAAGCGAAGTTAACTGAACTTCGCTTTTAATCCTTGCATATGAGATGGAATGCTCCTGGCATTTTTTGCTCAGGCTGCTAATTTTTCTTTCTTTCTTTTGATTTGAGTAATTACGGAATCAAGGGCTGTGTCGAAACTTTCTTCAAATGATTTGGAAGAATGCTTTACAAAAAAATCATGTCTTGGAATGTGAACTTTAATTTCTGCAACTTTGTCTTTGATGGTGTGTACCACGTTATCTAATTTCAGAAAAACTTCAATCTTTGTGATCCTTTCATGAAACTGGTTAAGCTTTTCCAGTTTTTTTTCAATGTAAGATACTAACCTGCCGTCTGCGTCAAAATGCACTGTTTGAATGTTTACGTTCATACAATCTGGTTTTATAATGAGAAAAAAAAAGTGGGTAAAACTTCAAGGTCATAGGCGACTCAACATTGTGGGAAAGGTGATAGATGGTTAGTGCTATTTATCAATTAATGCTTAACTAAAGTTAATGGTTAGAACGCTTTTTTCAAAAATTTATTTGAGCCCTGATTGGGCCGCTGATTTGCTTGATTAAATTCCGATGATTTCCACGAATTCAAAGTAAATGTCATGATTGAGGGTTTAATTTTCTACTTAGGATTACTCTCCCTTAGGATGGGCTTTTTTATGGATGTCTTTTAACTTATCAATAGTGTTGTGGGTGTAGATCTGGGTTGCTGCAAGACTGCTATGGCCAAGTAGTTCTTTTACTGCATTGAGCTCCGCTCCATTGTTCATCAGGTGAGTTGCAAAACTATGTCTTAATATGTGGGGACTTTTCTTATCATTAGTGGTAACCAGCCCAAGATATTGTTTTACAATATTATACACATACTTAGGATATAACTTTTGTCCTTTTTCATTTACAAGCAGGTAAGGTTCATCAAGGTTTGCCAGATCTTGTGGTTTCGCGGACTGGTATTCGCTAATGCTCTCAGCCAACTCACTATTAATAGGAATGATCCGTTCCTTATTTCCTTTACCCAATACTTTAATATTGCTGTTAGCAGTATCGACTTTTGAAACTTTAAGATTTATCAATTCACTAAGCCGGATTCCTGACTGGTAAAATATCTGCATGAGCAGGCGTTGTGTTTTGCCTTCCCAGGTTTGGGGGAAATCAATATGCTTAAAAAGGGTTTCAATCTCTATCTCTTTGATAAATGAGGGTAATCGCTTATTTATTTTGAGTGCAGAGATAGTTGCCATTGGACTTACCAGGATAGCTTCCCGTTTGAGCTGGAACTTAAAAAATGACCTCAGAGTCGACATCTTCCTATTGATGGATCGGGAAGCTAATTTATCTTCTTTGAGAGATGCCAGCCATGATCTGACGTATGCGGGACTGATTTCGCTTAATGAAATTTCCCCATAAAATTTAGCTATAAACTCAAAAAATGTCTTGCAATCATTCTCATACGATAATAATGTATGAGGTGAATAGCGTTTCTGAAACTTTAGGTATTCAAGAAATTCAAAAAGGGTTGTGGAGCTATTAGAAGACATAAAAAAAACCGGTAGAAACAAAGTTAAGTAACTCTGAAACTACCGGTTGATATATTTTCAAATAAATTTTATACGTCGAACTTACCGCTGGCCATCTGTTGCTTGTACACAGCTTTCAACATTTCTCCCCTACGCTTAATGGAAGGCTTAATAAATGCCTGGCGGGTACGTAATTGAAGCAGTACGCGGCTTTTCTCAAATTTTTTCTTGTACTTTTTGAGGGCCTTGTCTATGTTTTCGCAATCTTTAGAATCAATAATGAGCATGAATATTCCTTTTTTATTTTGTTTTTGGAGGGGCAAAGATAAAAGAATTTTCCAATTATAGAACTATCTGGAAGCTAAATGCGAAATTTGATCAAAAATACTAAAGGCATGTTTACGGGGATTATTGAAAAAATAGGGCATATCGCAGAAATTGAATCCCGGGGAAACAACCTTGGTTTTTGGATTAGCAGCGAAATCAGTAATGAGTTAAAAGTAGACCAGAGTTTAAGCCACAATGGTGTTTGCCTTACAGTTGAAGCTACTGGCCCTGGCCGACACAAAGTGACAGCAGTGAAAGAAACCCTGGATAAAACTAACCTGGATGATCTTAGTGTGGGTGATTTAGTAAACCTGGAAAGGTGTATGCAAATGAATGGAAGGCTTGATGGGCACATTGTGCAGGGCCATGTGGATGCAATTGCACTCTGTATCGGAAAACATGATCTAGATGGCAGTTGGGAGTTTGAATTTGAATACCCGGCAGAATTTGCCTCCCTATTGATTGAAAAAGGTTCTGTTTGTATTAACGGGATCAGTCTTACGGCATTCAATGTTACAAAGAATGTATTTTGGGTTACAATAATACCTTACACTTACGAACATACAAATATGCATGCCCTCCAGGTTGGTCAAACAGTAAACATCGAGTTTGATATGCTGGGAAAATACATCAATAGGATAATGAAGTTAAATAGCAAAGTTTGATCGCAGCAAATTTACATACAGCTGAATTGGAAGATCCTTTAAATGAAATTAATTTTCACCGGATTAAAATTATGCTTGAAAACAGCAAGGGCCAATCGTATAACCAGTTCAAAAAATCACTCACCCCTCATTATACAAAAGTATGGCGGGACATCATTTTCGGATGGGCATTTCTCCTCCTTGTATTTATTTCCGGGGGCTGGGCATTAAATCAAATTGAAAGTTTGACCTGGCTTGTAATCATAACCCTCATCACCAGTGCAGCCGGGGGTTATATGATTTCTTACCTGGTGAATTTTTTTCATGAAGCCACTCATTTTAATTTATCGGCTGATAAAAATAGAAACGAGCGGAATGCAAATGCGTTTATTGGTTTACTGATCGGGCAAAGTATCCAATATTACAGGATTGTGCATTGGGAACACCATAAAAGCCTGGGAACAATTTCAGACACAGAACGGAGTTATTTTGAAAGCCCCGGCTTTGAATTCCTATTTACATCTGTTACGGGTATACGCGCAATAAAATTATTATTACTGAGAAATGATTTCGTTACAAAAGATCTCTCAAAGTTTACTAAAGAAGTAAAAACCTCTTCAAGGCGACAATTAATTTTCAGCCTGCTTTTTCATTTTACTATCCTTGGAATTATGGCTTTTCTCCAGCAATGGTGGCTTATGCTTGGCTGGTGTCTTGCTATTGGTTGTTTTTATCCTTTATTCGGTTCATTACGACAAGTGCTCGAACATCGGGCTGATCATGCAGACAAAAAATTTAATTACAGTAAGCAGCCGCATGGCAAGTTTACGCGGATATTCGGAAATAATTTATTTGATAAAAGTTTTGGGAGTGCGGGATTCAACAAACATCTGCTCCATCATCTTGAGCCACAGATCTCTTATACAAGATTAAATGAACTGGAACAATTTTTAAGTGAAACGATAATTGGGCATCACATCCGCGGGAAGAGGGCTTCGTATTGGAAAATTTTCATCAACCTGTTCAACAGGTGACAGCCAATATCACTGAACATATCTCCTGTCTCAATTGCAAACATGCAAACGCCTCGTTACATGCAACAGCAAAGGATGTCGAGTATTTTACCACGGACAAGGATTACAAATATTACCGATGCAATAATTGCCATGTATTATTTATCGACCCCGTTCCCGTCAATGAATTAAATGTTATTTACCCACCGAATTATTATTCATTCACCTGGCGGTCGAAGAGCATTCCATTTCGTATTAAAAATTATTTTGACGCTATTTTTTTTAGAAAAATATTGAAAGATATAAAGGCCGGCTCAATTAATATATTAGACGTTGGCGGGGGTACCGGTGCATCATTGGATCTTATGAAAAAGATTGACAAAAGGGTGCAGTCTACCACGGTAATTGACATTGACTCCGGTGCAAGGCAGGAAGCGGAAAGAAATGGTCATCAATATTTTTGTGGCCGTATCGAGGAATATGATGACGTTCAAAAATACCATCTGATACTAATGCTAAACCTTATTGAACATGTAGCAAATCCTGCGGAAGTCTTGCAAAAAGCGAATGAACTACTCCTGCCAGGTGGCGTAATTATTATTAAAACACCAAATCACGATAGCCTTGATGCAAGGCTATTCCGAAATCATAACTGGGTGGGCTATCATTGCCCGAGGCATTGGGTGATATTTGACAAAAAAAGTTTTTCGAACCTGGCCATGCAACCCGGGTTCAAAATAAATAAATGGAGTTATACGCAAGGAGCTCCATTTTGGGCACAAAGCATTTTACATCTCATGCACAAAAGGAATTTGATAAATGCTTCTGCTCAAAATCCACTGATTTATCACCCGCTTTTTGCTCCATTAAGTTTATTAGCCGCGACTTTTGATATGCTGCGCAAATTCTTTTCGCCTTTGTCGCAGATGTGGTTTGTTTTGAAGAAGGTTTAACAGGTTCAAGAGGTACAAGGGGTTTAAGAGGTTCAAAAAGTTCCTGGAGTGTAAAAGGTTTTCTTGATTTATTATTCACTCTATCTTTACAACCAGGTTATTCAACTCCTTGAACC
>JBKJPO010000331.1:0-6365 GCA_046595095.1 Chitinophagaceae bacterium | reverse complement strand
CCTGGTTGGTTTTCACCGGCAAGCTTAAGCATTAATGCGTCAGCAGGCGGGCAACTGGAACATCCTTCTGATGTAAATAGTTCCAAAACTTTAATGCTTTCGCCAGTACTCATTGATTGCAACATCTTTTGATTTCCCTTCACGTCGCCGGAACAAGAGGACATAATAATTATAATGCTAATTCCAAGGGAGAGCAATAGATTATTTGAAATAGGTTTCATTTATTAAAATTAACGAGGATCGGGTAAAAGCTTTGTCGTCAGCATGACAGGGAAAAAAAACTAAGCAAATGGAGATCCGAATTTGCTTTAAATAAAAAAAGCGCAATAAAATACTGCGCTTGATAATCTATTTTAAAAAAGTATTATTTGGCCGGTTTGAAATTGAGAGAAACAGAATTAATGCAATACCTCAGCCCGGTTGGTTTTGGACCGTCATCAAATACGTGTCCAAGGTGAGCACCACAACGGCTGCAATGAGCTTCAGTTCTTTCCATGCCATAATTTTTATCTATGTGTTCCCCTACATTGACAGCTTTAATTGGTTGATAAAAGCTAGGCCACCCCGTTCCGCTTTCGAATTTATTTGAGGAGCTGAATAATTCCTGGTCGCAGGCAATACACGAATATGTACCCTTTGCATGATGGTCGTTGTACTTACCGGTAAACGCACGCTCTGTACCCTGTTTTCTCGTGACGTTGTACTGCTCGGATGTTAGTTGTTTTTTCCAATCTGCATCTGTTTTAGTTATTGCAAAGTCTGATTTTTTTTTGGGCTGTGCCTGGCAACCAAAGATTGCAGCAAGGCCAAAGATCGCGATTAAAAAAATTTTCATAATTCGTTTGTTATATTTTTGTATTTAAAATTCTCTTGTAATTTACGTGCAAATTATATGCGAGGTTTCAGAACTTCGTTAAATGAATGGTAATAGCATTCATTCACAACGTAAAATTTAATTCAATTTAACAAATGGGAATCTGGAATCAAATTGCGCAGTATTTATATCTGAAAAAAAAGGATCCGAATACACCGAATACGAGTTTTGTAAAATATATGCATGGCATTAACCGTCTTTCAATTTTATTATTTCTCTTTGCTATGATCATCATTATTACCCGGCTTGCCTGCCGTTGATTTTAGAAATTCATGGATGATCTTCGCTGAATTAGCGGATGCGTTACCCCCTTTGCTAAGTAAATTATTTAATTGCCAGTAATCCTCATTTAGCTGTTTTCGCCTGTCATTATCAAACAAAAGTGCATTTAATTCCTTAACCAGGTTTGGGACTGTAAGTTCATGCTGTATCAGCTCTTTTACCACTTCCTTATCCATAATTAAATTAACAAGGCATATGTATTTTATCTTGATCAGCCATTTAGCTATACGGTAAGAGAGGTCATTGCCTTTATAACATACTACTTCAGGGATTCCAAACAATGCTGTCTCCAAAGTAGCTGTGCCGGAAGTCACCAATGCCGCATCGGATTTCATCAGCAGGGAATACGTCTCATCGCGTACCGCTTCAACATTTGCATGTAGTGAAAGATATTCTTCATAAAAACTGTCTTCTATGCCCGGAGCTTTGGCAACTATAAAGGAAAAATCCGGGAATTGCTGACTCAGTTCCAGCATTATCGGTAGTTTTTTTGAAAGTTCCTGCTTTCGGCTTCCGGGTAATAATGCAATGATCTTTCTGGAAGGATTCTTAATAAGTGTTTGATTTATTTCTTTGTAAGCATTGATCACTTCAATTAGCGGGTGTCCAACATAATCCACTTCGTAAGACCATTTTTTGTAGAACTCTTTTTCAAAAGGGAGGATCACGATCATTTTATCAACGCATCTCCTGATGAGTTTGACCCTGCTTTCTTTCCATGCCCATACCTGTGGAGAGATGTAATAAATGATTCTGAAGCCATTTTGTTTACCCCAGTCTGCGATACGTAAATTAAACCCCGGGTAATCAATAAGAATGAGGGCATCGGGATTGTAAGCCAGGATATCTGCTTTACACGAGCTGAGGTTTTTTAAAATAGTACCGATATTTTTTATCACTTCAATAAAACCCATAAATGCCAGTTCCCTGTAATGTTTTACGATAGTTGCACCAGCTTCTTGCATCTTGTCGCCACCCCAACAACGCATATCCGAACCGGGATCCACTTTTTTTAATTCTTTAATGAGATTGCTTCCATGAAGGTCTCCTGAGGCTTCCCCTGCTATGAGGTAATATTTCATTGAAGATGTTTTGGGATCTGTTTTGTTTGCGAATCTACTTATTGTATTTTATCCCATGATATTTGATTGGTTTGAATGTAGAAATCAGCCTCATTGAGGTCTCTTTTCAAGTCCACTCGTTTGAGAGTTTAACGCTACTCCGACCTTTATCTAAAAATATCAACCATTGCTTCCAAATCAGTCATATTTAATGATGCTTTGTAAACCAGCATTGATCTGGAAGTGAACAGGTGTAAAATGTTACATCCGGTTTAGTTTTTATTAACTACTGTTTTCATAAAATTTTAAGCATATGAAAAAATTATTTTTCTTCCTGCTTGTTGTAAATATTCCATGGCAAAATGCATTTTGTCAACAGAACGTTGGCATCGGCACGAGTACACCTGCATACAAGCTAGATGTAAATGGTAGGATGCGGGTAAAGACCGGAATAATCGGTAATAATTCCACCTCCTCCGGAATCTGGTTTGAGGATTACCGTGATGGAACAAACCGGGTATTTTTTGGCATGCAGGATAGTATTCGCGCCGGTTTTTTTGGCTCTGGTTTAGGAGGGGTAGGTTGGGGCCTTAGTTTCAATGCAATGAATGGTAATGTGGGAATTCCATCTGGTTCATTAGGTATAGGAACGATTACACCAAGTTATGATCTGCATATTATGCGACCTGATCCCTCAATTGGTTTTTATGATTTGAATCACAATCTTCTTTCAGGATATATTGCAGGAGATTCAAGTGACCTTATCATAAATGCATCCAGGAGGGCTAATGTTATTCCACTTCCTGATGGACCTGGAAATCTTATACTACAGGTAAACGGAACTGGATTTATTAGTTCAATTGCGGGAAATGTAGGTATCGGTACTTTAACGCCGGATATCAAACTACAGGTGGCAGGAGGTACGGATGTATCAGAGACAAGTGGTGGTTACCTGCAACTTGGCAATTCCACAGCATTGAACATGGCATTGGATAATAATGAAATCCAGGTCCGAACTAATGGGGTTGCAACAAAACTATTATTGCAAAATAGTGGTGGTGATATGCAGTTTGGCAATGGGATCGGCACTATAAATTTTACCGAAGTCGGGGAAGTCAACAGAAATAACATCACGGGTACATCTAATCTTTTGCCCCTCGCTTATGGGCGGGTTTCAGCCAGCGGTAATCTGATTAGCAGCACTGGCAACTTTACTGTTGTAAAAGGCACCGAAGGCATTTATAAAATCACATTAACCGGGGAGTCGAATGTATACTCGAACAGGAGTAATTATACCATACTGGCAACTCCATATAATACTTTAGCATTAGCGTTTGATCCGCTTTTTATCGAGGCGGGAATTTATACTGATAATACCGTCCAGGTGCGCATTGCAAAACCCATAGTAAATTTTGGAAATAGTTCCTGCAGTTCGAGTTGCGGCCCATTCAGTTATATTTCCAATGTTAAGTTTTATGATCAGACGGATAATGAATTTAGTATTTTGATTTATAAATATTAAATACTCACTCCTTTTTCTCAGGCGGAGTTCGCGGAGAGACTTGAATTCGCGGAGAAATACAACTCTACACATTGCGCACTATTTAAATTATAACGACGCCGGAGGGGGTTTCCAACCCCCATTTGTATTATTTTTCTTTTATCTATCGTATTTGAGTAACTTATTCCCAAATAGGTTACCTGGAATTTAATTGTTTTTATATCTTACCATAAACTAACCGAATGAAAAACCAACTATTCTACCTGGCAATTATTTTATTTCCTTGTTTGAGTAAAGCTCAAAATGTAGGGATTGGCACTGTTTCTCCCCAGGCCAAACTGGAAGTAAGAAACGCATCAAGATCTGATGTCAAAATAAGGACAAACAATTATACTGATACAACCAAATTGATCTTTAGTAACAGGGATGGTACAGAAGCGGGTACTGACTTTAATATTTCATCCAGGGCTGAATCGGGTTTAGTCATTTCTTCTGCCTCAGACCTTACGGCAAATACTCATGATTCAATAATGAAGTTAACCCCTAACGGCAGAGTTGGTATCAATAATTCCACACCTTTAGAAAGACTCGACGTTGGCGGAAATATTAATCTTTCGGGAACTATTAAAGCAAACGGTGTAGATGGTACAGCCGGGCAGGTGCTGATGAAAAACAGCAGTGGAGCTTTTGAATGGGGAGATGGCTCCCAATATAAAAATCTTGTAGGTTTCAAAGCGGGCTCTTCTTCGTTTTCAAATACACTCTATACCTGGACGATTCCAGCTTCTGTCACAAAAATTATAGTTGAGGCCTGGGCTGGCGGTGGCGGTGGGGCCTATGGTGGTGGCGGTGGTGGCGGTGGATATGCCGCAACTGAATGGGTGGTAATCCCTGGCGCTACAGTAAATATCACAGTTGGTGCATCCGGACTTGGTGCCGCATCATCAAGTACAAATGGGGGTAACGGAGCCCATACGATTGTTGACATATCGAGTCTGCAATTGGTTGCACTTGGTGGTGAAGGAGGACAATTGGCTAATGGAGGTTACCCCGGAAGATTCTCGACCAATACTGGTAGCCTAAGAATTTACGGACAAAGCGGTGTAGCAGGAGAAGCTACACAGGATATGTATGGGCAATATAATGCAACAGTCTTTTATACAGCCCTTCGTTTTGGCAGTGGTGGACAAGGAGGTAATACACAACTTGCACAAAAGAATGGTGGTTTCTATTCGTTCAATAACAGTACTCTTCTGCCAATTAAAACTCTATATGGCCAGATTGGCTCAGAACCAGGAGGTGGCGGTGGAGGAAGTAGCACAGGCGGAGGTTATGGTGGGCCGGGATTGGTTATTATACATTATTAAAACTGCCTTATTTCTACCCCGCCACTATTAAAAATCTTATAGCTTTCAATGCATTCATAAATTATTACAAGAAGCCGTAAAGGGTTTTAGGGATTTACTTTCGGATCTATTACCTCATTTAAAGTATAGTCAACGCCATAGATGGTCAACATTATTTTATGGCTTTCCTGGATACACCAGGCAAGTAATAAGTAAGTAAGAAGAGTAAATAAGAAAATAAGTGAGTGATCAGGATTTTTTTACCCAACAAATTTTATCAGCAACACCGCAATCGCATACATACAAGTAACAGCAAAAATCCCCCTCGCGGTTTTATCTTTATTCATATTCAGGTAAATGGTGAACAACACAGCATTGGCAAGCAGCGATAAAGTTAGTGCGATGGTAAGCGTTTTATGGCCTGGTTCCACCGACATATACTGGTAGGTTTCCCGCATGCTAAACACTCCGAATTTCTTCCATTTATAAATCATGAATCCAACAATGGGTCCAATAAAACCCAATACCATACCAAGGGCGAAACTATCTTTTTTGAATATCATTTTATATCCCAGTTTTTTTCAAGCTTAGATTTCAATGCATAGTTTGTAAGGTCAAACTGTACCGGCACCACGCTAACATAATTATTTTGTAAGGCCCACACATCAGAGTTTTCGGCCTTGTCAAAATTTACAAATTCTCCGGTGAGCCAGTAATATTTTTTCCCATGAGGATCGATCCTTTCAAAAAAATCTTCCTCATATTTAGCATCTGCCTGCTTGCAAACTTTCACTCCTTTTATTTCGCTTAATGGAACAGCAGGAATATTTACATTTAAGAGAAAATTTTCCTCGCGTTCCATCGCCAGCACAGATTTCACAATTGAATGTACAAAATGTCTTGCAGCGGTGAAATCGGCTTCAAACCGGTAATCGAGCAATGAGAATCCAATGCTTGGCACGCCTTCAATACAGGCTTCCATTGCAGCACTCATGGTTCCACTATAGATCACATTTATAGAATGATTGGCTCCATGATTAATACCACTTAAACAGATATCCGGTTTGCGATGCAGCACTTTGTACACTGCAAGTTTTACACAATCAACAGGCGTACCGGTTGTTTGCCATGCCTCAATCCCTTCAAAAACTTCTACTTTATTTAGCCTGAGCGGGCTACCAATAGTAATGGCATGGCCCATTCCGCTTTGCGGTTTGTCGGGTGCAACTACCACTACTTTCCCAAGATCTTTAACCGCTTCTACAAGGTTTTTAATACCCGGTGCAGTTATCCCATCATCA
>JBKJPO010000128.1:0-8408 GCA_046595095.1 Chitinophagaceae bacterium | reverse complement strand
TACTTTTAAAGTGTACTAATAATGGGGAGCCTACACTTGTATTTGTCAAGGGTAATTAAACCTAAGTCAATTTCATTCGTATCCTGTAAATCAATGCTGACTTCTTTTGTCTGTATTGCAACAGCAGAGATGACAATTTTAATTGGAACAGTGTCCACCTTAGGGAGATACTTTAATCGAAATTCTCCCAGTTCATTACACGCAACACCAATATTAGTCCCTTTGATTACCACAGAAGCAAACGGCAACTCTTCAATCATTTTACTTGAAGTGTCAAGTGACTGAACTTTTCCTTTAATAATAATAGTGTCTTTGACCAAATTTGATGTCACTTCTGAAGATGTCACCTTTTTTTCGATACTGTTCTCAGCAACTGCTTGGTAAGTTGTTTGCCTTTCTTGAGTTTGACCATAGGAAAATGTAGTAGCGGTAAGTAATGTGCTAAGTCCAAGTTGAATTGGTAGAGTACTAAATTTCTTCTGTCCTGCAGATAGTTGTTCGGGCAAATAGAACCCACATACCGGATTTTCACTTTTAGACATAAATAAAGCAATTTCGGAATAAGACATTCTCGAAAAATCTACGATTGTCTTATTACAACTTTTGCAGTGTCGGCCACTGGAAATAGGTTCCATGTCGTCCCAAAACTGGTCGCACTTTTTTAATTTTAGAAGGTTATATTTAAAGTTGTCTAATTCCATTGTAAGGTTCAATAAAGCTTGCCACCAACGCGCTCATATGCGCACCCACCTGATACTCTTTTTTTTCACTCTTTCCCCAATTTCTCGTATTAAATAGCCCGCATTTTATCTTATGAATATACATCAAACGAATCAAACCTTGAGAATACGTCCACCATCCACTCAATTGAAATATACAAAATGCGACCATGCAAACTTCACAGTTTTTGATCCAGCTCAAACTATTGAAATTTAAAACACATTCCTACTTAATGTGATCAACATCCACCAGGCTCTCAAACAACAACCACCCTCCAGGATAATATTTGCACTTTATTTTCGTTGTGAATAATAGCCAAATCCTCCCCCGTGAAAAAAGCGCTTTCGATTATTTTATTATTGGCTGTCACAACTCAAGCATATACTCAACCAAAGTCAGAACCCATCTATAGTGACTCAATGGGTGCATTGATTCAACAAAAAGACAATATCATTACTGCCGGGACCATTCTGAAAATTGAAAATCTTGGGACAAATATTAATACTGCACTCCCGGAATTGAGGCCAACCATTTCCGCTGACGGAAACTTATTATTTTTTATCTGTCAAAATCATCCGGACAATACAAAGGTTAACGAGGTACCCAACTCGCAGGATATCTGGTTTTCTGCAAGAGATAGTTCCGGTAAATGGGGCAAGGCAGTGCATCTTGGCTACCCCTTGAATACGTATTATTACAATGCAGTTTACTGGATCTCTCCGGATAACAATCGTATCCTGATCAGGAATGCATTTATCAATGGAGATTATGCAGGCAACGGCGTAAGTATCTGCCATTTGAAAAAAGATGGCTATTGGAGCAAGCCGGAAATGTTGTGGATCAGGAATTATGCAAAGTATGACAGGGGACGCAAAAATGGTGCAACCATGGCGAATAACGGTCAAACTCTTTTATTTTATATGACCGAAGAAAATGCCGGAACCGACAATGACCTTTATGTAAGTTTTCTTGAAAATGATGAAACATGGTCGGAACCAAAAAGCCTGGGTAAAAAAATAAATCTGAAAAATTTTAATGAAACAACGCCTTACCTGGCACCTGATGGCGTTACATTATATTTTAGCAGTAACAGGCCGGGTGGTTTAGGTTACAACGATATCTGGATGACGCGGCGACTGGATAATAGTTGGCAGAAATGGACTGAGCCGGTAAACCTTGGCCGCCCCATCAATACAGAAGATATGGATTCATTTTTTACGCTGGATGCAGGGGGAGAATATGCATATATGAGCACTGAACTCCAGTCGCATGGTGCCAGTGATATTGTAAGAATAAAATTATTGGAAAGAGAAAAGCCTGACCCGGTAATTTTAGTAAGTGGAAATGTGTACAACAAAAAAACAAACCTGCCCCTAAGCGCATCACTAATTTATGAAACATTGCCCGACGGTATTCTAGCCGGCAATGCTATGTCTAACCCGGTGGATGGCGCATTCAAAATTGTTTTGCCTTATGATAAAAATTATTTGATCAGGGCCAATGCGGATCATTTCTTTGCCATCTCCGAAAACCTGAATCTTGACTCATTGATAAAAGAAGGCTATAAAGAAATTCATAAAGACTTATACCTTGTACCGATAGAAGTAGGGCAGGTGGTGAGGCTCAACAATGTATATTTTGATTTTGATAAATGGGATCTCCGGCCCGAATCTTTTGTGGAGCTTGACAGGGTTTTAAAAATGCTTGTCGAAAACCCCGCAATAGAAATAGAAATGAGTGCGCATACGGATAGCCGTGGGTCAGATGAATACAATGTTACCCTGAGTGGCCATAGAGCCAAATCGGTAATGGATTATATTATCTCCAAAGGTATTGCTACAACCCGGATCATTTCGCAGGGCTATGGTGAATCTAAACCGGTAGTGGCCAACGATACCGACGAGAACAGGCAACTAAACCGAAGGGTAGAGTTTACCATTTTAAAAAATTAACTTATAAAAAAAAATAAACAGTCTCCAATTATTTATTCGACATCGCAGCAACGTAAGCAGATGTATCGTAAAAGTTTCTCACCTTGATAATTTTACCATTCCTGAAGTTATAAAGCCTCAATATTTCACTTTTAAAAGGATTGCCGGTTGAAATGGCTATACCTTCTCCCCAGAATATGGCTGCAACCTGATCTCCATCCACTATGTATTCTTTTGTTTCGATTTTATCATATCGCATCGTAGCTCCTAAAAGACGATTGAATTCTGTTATGCCATCAAATCCTTTCCAAAGCCCTGCAAATGGTAAGATATCCTTTGGACCTGGTACAAACCATTCTACATCCTCAGACATCAATCCCGATTCAATGAATTTCTTTATATACCCTGTTCCTGAATGAAGCTGTTTTATTAATGCCAACTGTTTCTCTTCTTGCCTGGTTTGCATTTTGATACTGTCCTGCCCCTGGCTTTTTCCATCAATAGAAAAAATTGTCATAATAGAGATTAAGGTGATACAATATTGAACATGCCGCATCGTAATTTGATTTATTGAGTATTATAAAAATTGTATACAACAATGCAGAAGAAGAAATTTTTTTATAACCATCATTTTATATGCACCAGAGTTTTATTTATATTTCTTCATGCTTTCATCTTTGCGACTCATCCATAATCAATAAGCCGCGAAATAGCAATCACTTGGATAAGCTCTGAAATTACTCCCATTGAGCGAATTAAATCCGGGGCTAATAATTATGCCACGTGCGCCGAACTGAACAAGATTACCTGTACTGCTTATAGTTACATTACAATTGGGCGCGATGAAATAAGAACCACTTGCCTCAGAAGATAATGGAGTAGCTCCATAATTTCCACAAATATTTTGATCAACATTCGGTGGGCCAAGGCCAACCGCGAACCATGCTTTTCCTGTTTGAATTGCCTGGAATGAACAAGCTCCAAAAAGATCTGTTGCAGATCGAACCCAGGCATTCCTTGCATCTGCATATTGTGAATTTGAAAATAAGTAAGTTGTTAAAGCCCGGTATGCGATCCTTTGCGCATCGGTAAAGCCAATGCCTGTAACTGAATAAGGGGTTGCATTATCATTTAATCCTGAGCCTCCGGTAACAAGAAGGAAATACATAAAATTCTGAACGCCGCTATTGGTATGAACGCCCCAAAAATCTCCAGGATCGTTAGCTTGCGTGGTGTTGATCCAGAAAGCTCCCAGGTAAGTATCAGGATCGGGATTTCCTGCAGGCACCGGATCATTTGGATTGGCCATGTTCCTGATATATATGCTCTGTAATGTATTAGCAAGACTTTTTCTATCAAACCCTACTTTCCAATTATCAGCGGTTGGGGGGCGAAACCATGCATAGCAGGTTACACCAAAAATGTCAGAAAAAGATTCATTCAAAGCACCCGGTTCTTTACTATATACCAGTGCGCCGGACGACAATGTTACCCCATGTGCAAATTCATGCGCAACAAGGTCAAGGGTGTTCCAGTCATCAATAACATTTCCATTATCGGTATTTCCAATCATCATATTGCCTGCAATAAAACTTGCATTGTTTCCATTTGTGGTATTGCATGCAGGCGGGTCTACACAAAACTGCGCATCCTGGTAAATATCTACCCCGGCATTAGCATTATTCCATCCGTTTCGGCCATGCATTATTCTAAAATAATCAGTTGCTCTCCGTGCAGCCCACTGACTTGTTGCTGCTGAAGATACACTAGTCCATGTGTTGTTTGTAGAAGTATATTCATCAGCAGTTACCAGGTTCTGCTGCCACCTACGCGTATGCACATACGCTGTCATGCAATCGTCCCATAAGAGGAATGTTGATGCAAACTGATCATGCTTCGTATTTATATTCCGGGGGCCATTGAAATTCGTGGTCACACCTGCATTGGAACAGGAATACTCCAAAGCGAACTGATTTACAATTGTTCCGTTAGAAGCGTTAACAAAAATAGTTTTGCCCCTCAGGCCCGCTGTTATAATGTCAAAAGAATATGCGAGTTCATAATCTGCAGGATTCATTTGACCGGTGAAATAGCGTGAAGGCACCCATACCAATTCACCTGTGGGAAAATAGGTAGCCTTTGGATCATGTTCCCTGTTTTTTTTATCATGTTCAAGCTGTGGAATTTCCCAGGCATATTTAGCCGAAGGCAGAACATTTTTGGCTAACTGCAAGGCATTATCAATGGTAAGATCAACAGTTGGGCTCTTGCTAAATCCCTTTAGCATTTTTCCATTGGCAGAAATTGTGGTATTATTTTTTCCATGTACAAGAAATTCTGCAAATATTATCCTGTATCCTTTGTAATACTGGTTGAACCGGTAGTGCGTAAATCCAAGATCATCTTTTTCAATTCTATACACTTTCATTTCATCATTTAAACCAAGGCTAAACGCTGATTTCTGTGTTACAAAAATAGTGAGTGGTTCAATTATTGCCTCGGGCTTAAACTGTATCCAGTCTGGTCTGCTCAAGGGCTCAGCAATTTTTTGCATAGCCTCATTCCAGAACTGGTTTACAGGTTGTGCATTTGTGGACGTGAGAGCAAGAATAATTGCCAGGAATAATATTGTATGTTTTGGATTCATTGTTAAGAAAATTTTATTTTAGAACCAAGGAGAAGAACAATAGAATGTTTTCGCTTTATTTTTTTTCACCGATTACTTTTTCAAGAAGCTCGATCTTTTTATTCGCTTCAATCAAATAAAGTGTTAACTCTTCTATCTTCTGCATCATTTTAGTTTGCAATTCTCCGAGGGCTAATCCATCTTCCCGGATTTCTTTTGCAGAAGGAATACCTGGCAAGCGTTTATTTTTTATAATAAAAGATTCCACTTCGTTCAGCGATAGAAGTTTGTAATTTTTTTCAAAAACAAAATCCGCCCAGCCACTTTCTACCCTGATTTCCTTTGATCGGATGCTTCCATTTACGGCGAGTTTATAAGTTGGGTTATCTGTGCCAATGCCCACATTTCCATTTGAAATATTCATAAATAAACCCCATCCAGCACCGTTTCCATACATCCCGATATAGTTATCCGAATAGGTTCCGATAAAGCCGGCGACATTTGAATTATCAGGTTTACTTAGCCAAAGTCCAGCGGTTCCTTGTGGGCCGCTGCGTAAACGAATTCTATCCGCTACGTCCAGGATTTGTTCGGGGCTAGTGGTTCCAATACCAATGTAACCTGAATGAATAACAGTCATGGCATTACTGCGGCTTGTATTTGATGTTCCGTTACCTATCTGGAAAAGACGATTAAAGCCATCGATGCTTGTAGCCGAACCAAGGTTTGTACTGTCATTATAAATCCCGATAGTTATACCACAATAATTTTTAGATTTAGTTCCTAAACCCATAGAAGTGGAATATCTTCCACTTGCGGTTGTACTGCCTCCCATGGCAGTGGAAGCGAGACCACTCGCAATAGTTGAAGATCCAATTGCGGTTGAGCTGCTTCCACTTGCGGTTGTCGCGTATCCCATCGCGTTAGAATAGAATCCTACACTCGCATTATTCCATTCCGCACCTATTGCATTGCCTGCTCTGAAAGCAGCTTTCCCGGGATAGAACATCATGCGGCTACCGGCATCAAGGTCAGGGATCGATCCTCCAAATCCATTGTGCGTTCCGGTTATTAGTAATCCATTGTTAAGATCTGCATTTGTATGGATATGCAATTTTGCTTGCGGAATTGTGCCAATGCCTGTATTACCATTTGTAGCATTCATAAAAAAATTCCAGGCTGCACCATTCTCGCCATAGATACCAAGATGATTATCATCGTATGTACCAATGAATGATGTCATTGAAGAATTATCCGTTTTATTAAAATATATACCTGCTGTTCCCTGGTTGCTGTTTCGCAATCGCATTCTACCGGCAATATCAAGGAGGTAGGTTGGCTCTGTAACTCCGATGCCGACATTGCCATTCCCTTTTATACGCATCACTTCATTAAAAATACTACTCATGCCATGACCGAATACAATGTCGCTGTTGGCTGCCTCCGTATGAATCTGAAATAGATTATTTTGAATGCCAAGACCATAGTGGTTACCTGAATTTCCCCATAAGGAAATTTTGTCGCCAGTGGTACTGGGAAAACTAAGCGGGAAACCGGGATTAGTAATATTGATACCCACGTTTTGAGAATAGCTGATCGTAGAAAAGCAAGTACAAACAATAAGCAATAGCAATGGTTTCATAATTAAAAGTTTTGCGACTTAAAGTTTGCAAGGAAAATGGAGGTTAGCGATCACCAGTTTGGGTGAATTTGGAACGGGGAGGATTGTATTTTTATTATCGCCAGAGCTTTGTATTAATATTCGTTTGCTTTGCTCAAACATTTTTTTTCACACAAAGTAAATGCACCGAAGGTGCTACCTACTTGTAGCCAGGTCCCCTTACACCAATCGATTCCGTATCGCTTTTGCCACCGCTTCTCCCTTAGAATTCACATGCAATTTTTCATAGATTTTTTTTATATGCGAATGCACTGTTTCAAAACTAATGAAACATTTTTCGGCAATCATTTTATAACTAAGTCCGGATACCAGGTGTTGAAGTATCTCCTTTTCTCTTTCGGAGAGATTAATGTATTCAGGAGTAGCCTGGTTCGACTGAAAATTTGAAAGTACTTTTTTTGCAATAGAAGGCGTAAAAAATGCACCTCCCTCAGCTACCTCCCTTATGGCCTTCAATAACCTTTCCGGTGCCGTATTTTTCAAAACGTACCCGGAAGCTCCTGCACAAAGTGATGCAAACACTTTATCGTCATCGTCAAAAATTGTTTGCATCACGATCTTGATCTGGGGATATAGCTCATGGATATGAGCAACTGCTTCAATACCGGAAATACCAGGCATATTAATATCCATCAGCACAACATCGGGCCTTCCCTGTTCAATCTTGGGAATTAATCGTTGCGCATTACTGAAACTTCCTGCCAGTTGAAATTCCGGAACTGATTCAATAATCATTTCAAGGCTATCGCGCAGGTCATTATTATCTTCAAATATGGCAATTCTTATATAATTCATTATTGGTGAAATAAGCTAAATGTTCAATTGGACCATATCACCATTTCAGGTGATTTTTACAAACAATTCTACTATCGTTCCATTTTCTATAGATGATTGTATAGTTAAGTTCCCTTCAATTTCCCTGGATCTCCTTAGCATATTTTGCAAGCCATTCCCACCAAATTCCTGGCTGGTATCAAACCCTTTTCCATCATCAGATAACCGCATTATGAACTGGTTATTATTTTGGTTTAATAACAGGTGGATATTGTTGCAACCTGAATACTTTAATGAATTATTCAATGCCTCCTTAAAAACAAGATAAATATTCTTCCGTTGTTCGAGGCGCAGTTTTATGTTGCTGATCTTTTCATTCTCTTCTATATGTAACATTATATTCTTGATGCTACATAATTCGATTGCATGAGCCCGAATCCGTTGCAGTAATTTTTCCATATCATCATTCTGCGGATTAATGGCCCATACTATATCACTCATACTGGTAACCATTGTGCGACTTGTTTCTCCCATTTTATCCAATGTTGATGTTACTTCCGGTAATTTTTCTTTGGTCTTTTGTTTTATTGCTTCACTGTAAAACAAAAGACCAAAGAAAAATTACCGGAAGTAACATCAACATTGGATAAAATGGGAGAAACAAGTCGCACAATGG
>JBKJPO010000287.1:0-3497 GCA_046595095.1 Chitinophagaceae bacterium | reverse complement strand
ATTTAAAACCTTGGCCTGGCACATCCATAGTAAGCGGTTTATTCTTACTGTTTCCACTATCTACCATTATCCTGTATTCCAACCTTGCTTCTTTTCCTAATTCCCGCTTTAATGTTTTTGCTAAAAGATTTACATAATGCTCTTCAATGTACTCATAAAAAAATTGACTTGGTACTTGTATAGTCAAAATTTTTTCTTTCAACTGAACAGGCTTAATGGGCTCGAACCAAGTTTTAAAATGCTGCCACTCCACGATATCTTTAATAATATTGAGACAGTTACACCAAACTTTTTCGCAAGCTTTCTCCATTATTATTTAAGCAGTTTTTTTGTTGGGTTATGAATAGTTTTTCCGGGGACCTTGATGAAATTTTCAAAAAAATATCTTTGAAGAAATTCCGTTAGCAAGACAGCGAATATCAATATTATATTTCGAAAAAAAAACTTTTTATTATGTTGTTTTTTTACCAGCCATCACAGAATGGCTATAAGATAAATTTTTATTTTTTATTTTACAATAATTAATAATCATATGCCCGGTATATAGCCTCTAAATCTTGCATCGTTGAAAATAACATCAGTGTCAATTTTGTGTTTCCCCGCCTAATGCTCATTTAAAAATCTTTATAAAGAACCGCCGCATAAGAGGCCTCAAAATTTCTTTACCTTTCATCTATTCTATTCAAAATCTGTTCTCCAAACCTAAGTGCCTGATGCCTATAATGAATTCACCGTTGTGTTCTCTTTTAAGTTTATGTGCCACTATGCTTGCTCTTATAAAAAAGCTTTACCTGTCATGGATTCAATTAAAATATTTATACCCAATCCCTACAACTCAACCCCACGCCAGTTATACATTTCAGATTATCTTCAAGCTTGCTCCGTTTACGATAGTAATAGAAAAAATTGATTAAATACATGATTGCTTTTTCTTCGGAATTGAAAGAATTTTCATGGTCAGCTTTACACTATACTGAAGCAGGAAAATAAGATGCATGATACGAGGCAAAGAAATTCGCAGTAAGGTATCTCAGGTGCTTTTTGATCAATGGTCTTAAATCCGGGGAAAGCGGTAAGTTACAACAAATATGATAGCTTGAATTTATATATAATTGACCAGGTTAATGAACTTACTGCAGAAAAAATTTAGGATAAATATTGCCGAATTTAAGGCTACCTTCATTCCTCAAATTTTTAGAAATGAGTTATGAATTAACGGGCAAGCTTCTCGCCAAGTACGAAACAATTCAGCGTAGTGAATCCTTCAAGGTAAGAGAATTCGTGGTTGAAAAATCTGAAGAGTTCAATGGTCGCATAATCACCAATTATGTTAAGTTTCAATGCGTCCAGGATAGGACTGATATCATTGATAAGGTAGCAGTAGGTAATGAAATAAAAGTTCATTTTAATATAAAAGGAACCAAGTGGGAGAAAGAAGGCAAGATCAGCTATTTTACAAATCTTGATGCCTGGAGAATTGAACAGGTTTTACAACCTGGTAGTGATACTCCTGCGGATAATGATCATCTCGAACCACTTGATACATTCTCATCCTCGAGCCAGGAAGCTGTGGATGATCTTCCTTTTTAGCTTGAAAGTAAATAGCCCACAAAAGTTTTTAGGTTAACTACCTGACACTATGCAACAAAAAATAGTTTTGAAGCTGCTTCCCTCTGAAGCGGCAGACGAAGCTGCAATAACCCGCAAAATCGCCGAGTATACCGGCAATCCATCCAGGGATATTTCAGGATACCGGATCCTTAAGAGATCAATTGACGCACGTGGTAAAACCCAGTGGGTCAATTTGAGTCTCCTGGCTTATGTTAAGGAACCATTTTATTCTCCCGAAAAACAATCGTTTAACTTCCAACGGGTATTAGGTAATGGGCCATCGGTTTTGATCATTGGCGCAGGCCCGGCCGGTTTGTTTGCAGCATTACAATTACTTGAAGATGGTATCAAGCCTATAATTCTTGAACGGGGTAAAGATGTAAGGTCCAGGCGCAGAGATCTTGCTAAGCTCAATAAAGAAGGCATTGTTGATCCGGAAAGCAATTACTGTTTTGGAGAGGGTGGCGCCGGTACTTATAGCGATGGAAAACTCTACACCAGGAGTAAGAAACGAGGTGATGTAGACCGCATCCTTTCCTTGTTTGTATACTTTGGCGCAGATGAAAACATTCTATTTGATTCTCACCCGCATATCGGTACAAATAAATTGCCCCAGATCATAACTGCCATGCGACACACAATCATTGAGCATGGGGGAGAAATTTTATTTGAAAAAAAAGTTACAGGATTTACGATTGATGACGGGCTGGTAATTGAAGTTTCCACAGCAGATGGGGATGTAATCAAAACTTCCGCAGTAATACTGGCTACAGGCCATTCAGCAAGGGATATTTTTATTTTATTAAAAGATAAAAAAATCCATGTAGAACCAAAGCCATTTGCATTAGGAGTTAGAGTTGAGCATCCACAGGCGCTTATCGATAGTATCCAGTATCACGTTCCCATTCGCGATCCTTTACTTCCACCGGCTACCTACAGCCTTGTTGACCAGGTTGAGGAAAAGGGTGTCTTCAGTTTTTGCATGTGCCCTGGCGGTATAATTGCTCCTGCAGCTACATCCCCGGGAGAACTTGTTGTAAATGGCTGGAGTCCCTCAAGGAGAAATAATCCATATGCAAACAGTGGAATGGTGGTGCAGGTAGAAGAAGCGGATGCTTATAAATTTTTGAAAACCCAGCAGGATATTACTATTCAACAGGATGATCCACTTCTCATGATGAAATTTCAACAGGCTGTTGAACGAATTGTTTACAATGCAGGAGGGGGTAAATTTGTAGCTCCTGCACAACGTCTCAGTGATTTTATCGACAATAAATTATCCGGCAATTTGCCGGCTTGTTCGTACTTGCCGGGAATAAAATCTACAATACTGAATGAAGTTTTGCCTCCTTTTATTTACAAGATTTTACAAAAGGGATTTGTTCATTTTGGGAAAAAAATGAGGGGCTATGTTACTAATGAAGCTGTGCTCGTAGCTACTGAAAGCCGTACTTCTTCGCCGGTTAGGATTCCGCGTGACAATCTTACACTTGCACATCCGCAGTTAAGGAATTTATATCCCTGCGGTGAGGGAGCTGGTTATGCAGGAGGAATAGTGAGTGCTGCTATTGATGGGCAGCGGGTTGCTAAACAAATTTTTACGGTTAATAATAAATCTATTAACAGATAGGCACAGCTAATCCAGGGTAGGGCAGGCAATCACTACACTAACAATTTCCAGATCATCAAATTCGATTTCCAGGTAGAGATTGGCTGCGCCTATCTCTATGGCTGCGCCTACCTCTTTGGCTGCGCCTATCTCTTTGGCTGCGCCTATCTCTTTGCCTGCGCCTATCTCTTTGGCTGCGCCTATCTCTTTGGCTGCGTCTACCTCTTTGGCTGCGCCTATCTCTTTGGCTGCGTCTACCTCTTTGGCTGCGCCTATC
>JBKJPO010000280.1:0-4004 GCA_046595095.1 Chitinophagaceae bacterium | reverse complement strand
ATTTTGGCTTTGCAGGCAATAATATCCGCATTACATTTTGAGTAAATGAAGGGCTCTTAACTAAAAAAGCATAACTGTCAGCATTAATTTTCTCCTCATAAATGCGTGAAGCTGCCGCTAAAACCTGAGGTTTATTTCTATCCTTTATTCTATTCAAATTATAAAGAAACGCCTGTTGACCCGGAGAAATAGTTTTCGCTGATAGCAGCGGCAAGTCCGCATCAAACAAATCAATAACGGGACCGTTTATACGTAACGCATTTTTATTTGGGTTTTCGTCTAGAACGGCAGCGATATCGTATGGTCCACGTTCAAGAAAAAAATCATTTTTAGTTTCAAACTTACCGGCTTTTGCCACCAGTTCGTAAGCTTGTTTTACCCTTTGAATAAATCCCTGATCCCCGCCTTCCTTTAACACCAGTTCTTTAGGATCCTGCCTGATGATGAATACCTTTCCTCTACCTACGGCATACTCTTCCTTTGCAGGCATTAACTTTATTTTCAGCTGTTCAAATAAATGTTCTGATGGTGCTTTGTAATTATTTTTCCCGGTGTTCCACCATTCCTTTACAGTTTGGAAGGGATCATTATCGCGGCCATAGTAGATTAAAGCGCCGCCTTTTTTTACCCAATCAGCTAAAACTTTGTGGTAGCCTGGCGATAAGGGTTTCATATTTGAGTAACTCATTATTAACACCTTTATGCCTTTTAATCCTGCAGGTTCATTTAAATTTTCAATATGCACAGTTTCAACCGGAATCCCGTTTTGCAGAAGCGGCATCACCATTCCATAAAAATTTGAGAGTTGCGGATCTTTATAACTTTTATGAATTGGAAAACGTTGAAACATCATGCTGTTTGCAAGTAATACAGCAATGCCTTTACTTCCATTTACCCTGTTGGAAGACAAAGGCATATTGTTTAAAGCGTTTACCATCACCTGCATTTGGGTAGCGTAAGCCGGAGAAATAGATTGAAGCGTGTCCTTATTTTCCAATTTAAATTTACCAAGATATATCCTGTCCGGCCAGGGCATTACCTCATATTCAGCTACCATTGGATAAAGAAGTTGTGCGGTAAATGTTGCTTCGTAATTACGTTTATAATCTTCCCATGTGCGGGGCCAGTCTTCAATCGGATCAGTAAGAAAGTAAATTTTTTTTCCTGTCGGCGCAATCATTGATACCATTGAACCATATTCAAGAAAAGCATTGGCAAACACTCTTTCTTTTTTAAGACCATTATAAAATATAGGTTCCCGGGATGTGCCTGTCCATACCTGCGCTATATAACCATCCATGCCCGGAAGTTTTGCTAAACTCGCTTCAGGACTAATAATATTCCAGGCCGAATAATTAAGCAGTGAGTGTGTTGGCACATAACATTTTACCCGGAGTCTTTTACTTTCGCCATAATTCTTAGCGTATTGGAAAACTTCTTTTAATGCATTAAAATATAGCTGGTATTTTAATTTGGAAGATAAATAAGTCGCTTCAGGAGATTCGTGCTGTGGCACCCATGGCGCCTGGTAAAATTTTTGCCATTCTTTTTTAAAAGATTCGCTGTAACCTGCCCTTGCCCAGTATTCTGGTTCTTCTAAAAAAATTTCAATAATTCCTGCATCAATTGCCCGTCTTACATGCGATTTAATATATAATAAATATGATGGTGAGGGAACTACGTAAGGAACATCTTTACCGTGCCATATCGTTTCACCGTTTTGCATAACCTGTCCATCTTCAAAATGGGTTTTGCCGTCAAACTTCCCGGTAAAATAATCCTGGTAGTTACCCCAGGCAATACCAGTCATAAACCCAACATTATAACCTTTGTCGCGCCATGTTTTTACCCGCTTTTCGAATTCTTCGCCTCCGTCATTTATTCCATACACTATTGCAAGATCAGATCTTAGATCATACTCAGCCCGCCAAGGCGCAGCAATTTGGAAAGCTGTTTTTTTATCATGTAAAAGCCTGTTTGATTGTGACTGGGCTTTTGTTAAAAATGCGGCTATGCAAATCGATAGATAGAGGATTTTTTTACTTACCATAATTCTGCAAATCATTTATATAATGAACGAGCAATTGATTGGAATCCCGAATTATCAAGATTTTTTTAGATCACGGTATGCAAGGCACAGTACTCCTTTAAAACCCGGACAACAGCTAACCCCTAACCTTAAGCGCTTTTTTATAGACCAACTGCTTGTTTCCAGGAGGTAGCTATCCGCACGCCATCATAATTGACTTTCAAAGGAAGCACGTTACTTTGCCTGATGACAATCCTTGTTACTGATGCCGGATTGGTGCCACCGCTTACAGTTGCACTTGGTGTGGCAGGTTCTATCACGGGGATTGTTCCACTTAAAATATAAATGGCTGAAGCTCCGGTTACAAAATCATATTTGGTGACTACCAGGTAAGTGGTTCCATAATCGTAAGCAGTTGAAGAATACACCGGTACTGTTGTAGAATTTCTACCAATTCCCAATGAAAACTGAGCGCCATTTGCTTTGGCATATATTCGGTTATAATAAACAGGGGTGGGTGAAGTGGGATCTCCTAATGCCGCAAAGAAGTCGGCAGTTGCTGGAGTTGAAGAGAAGTTTAGCATTTGAGTTGCATAAATAATTCCGCCTGTTTGAGCAGGGAAAGTCCAGATAAGATCTTCGCTTGATCCCGTTTTGTTTTCTGAAATAAGTGCTCCTCCAATTCCGGAACCGGTATAACCCGTATAAGATAATCCCGGACTAGTGTATAGAACAGGATTAGTTCCAGCTGCTGAATATGCTGCCCATGCACCACTACTGACGGTGGTTAAACTACCCGGTAAAGAGCCATAATTCAAATCGTCTTTCTGAATAAGTACACCCGGTGAGGCATTTCCAATTTCATCACCACTCACATTAATTATAACGTCCGGAGCAGTTGTGGAAGAATGCGTTATGGTTCCGGTTATGCTTTGATTAATCCCGGTAGCCGGCGTAAAACGTGCATAAACGGTTACCGGAGCTAAATTAGCTGCTGCAAAACCTATGATTACCGAATTGGTGAATGTGGTATTATTTAAGGACACCTTGAAATTTGCCGAAGCAAGGACAGTGATATCGGATGTAAGCCTGATTCCTGAAACTGTGTAAGAAGCGGATGCTGATGAAGTTGTAGTGATTACATTTCCAAAACCAGGAAGAGTGGCAACTGAAGTTGTAATACCAGGCAATATGATCGGTTTGCCTATTAAAGTTACGGTCGCCGTAGCATTCGTGTTTGCTACCGTTAACCCACCGGTTGCCGAACTTATTTTAAAAATTACTGTTCTCTCACCTTCAAAATTATTTAAAGAAGCCACTTTAAACGATACTTCGGTTGCTCCTTTGGCCATGTTAAATTTTAATCCATCTGTTGGAAAAATCGGGGTAACAACATATTCACTTGGCAAAGCAGTACTTTGGTTATCAATCATGATAACCGCTGATGCCTCTTCTTCTAAGGGTAACGATAACGGAAGCACGATTGTTAATGGATCGGGGGCATTCAGCAAAATTGTGTAAGCATTAGCGCCAAACCGTATTGTACCAACATTGGAGGGTGTTGTAAATTTTTCCTTCTTACAAGAGATTACCGTTATCCCTCCAAACATAATTACCAGTAAAACGCGGATATCTATTTTAGAAAAAGCTATAAAATTCATAATCTGATATTTGCTGGTTTTATTGATTTTTTACCACCCTGGGTTTTGAGTTAGTTCTGCGGATTTATTAACCTCATTCTGTGGAATTGGCCATAAATACCATTTAGGCGCAACAAATACAGGGGTGCGAACATCCACTAATTCATAAGTGAAAGTAGTACCCGTCTTTGTGATCTTCATACCATGTAAAGTTTTATTTGAGATATTTTCTGCTATTTTCCATCTCCTTACATCCCAATATCTGTGTTCTTCTATGGCTAGTTCAACTCTCCGTTCGTTTTGTATCACAGTTCTCATTTGTTCTTTTGTCATTC
>JBKJPO010000144.1:0-4548 GCA_046595095.1 Chitinophagaceae bacterium | reverse complement strand
TACCAAACGCCGATCGCCCGTATAGGTTACGCTGGCATCACTAGAGTTTACCGGCGATTCCACAGCAACCTTATCTCCCGCATTTATTGTTTTACTGATTTCCGGTAAATTATTCACTTTGATTTTTATAAGCAGTGGTTCTGCGGCTGGATTCCATACAATTGATGTGGCCATATTTTGACCTTCAGGTATCCTGCACCAGAACCTGCCAATCCCTTCTGTGGTATTTTTTTCGGGCAGTGGTTGGCCACCAAAACTTTGCACGAAAGGTCCAAATGGCCGCCGGCCGTTTGCAACATATTGAACTCCGGGCCTGGTATTAAAGCCTGACCTGTTTCCACCGGCTAGTTGATAACCTTCTTTGGTAACAACTATGCCCTTTCCTAAATAATCGGCAGATACCCGCGGCGTAGAATTGCCAAGGAAACCGCTATATAAATCTGTCACTACGCCTTTCTCTGTTTCGTATTCTCCCCAGATAATAGGGCTCGTAATTAATGGATAACGGTGATGGCCAATCGAATTCCCGGTATAGTTCACAAGGTTTAAAAAAAGTCGAGTTGCAACAGGATCAATAAAAGTTCTGCTGGCCAGGTCTAACCCGCATAAAATGATACTTCCATTTCCCTGGAACTGCTCTGCTATTGCTACGGCCTGCAAGCCAGAACTGTAATTGGCAAGGATGGCGGTATTTTCAATATCGTCTTTGTTTTGAAATGAAAAGCCGTCAGTAACCGGCTTTATTGCCGGAAAACCTTTTTGTGCTACATCCCAGTTTGTATAATCAGACCATACCCTCAAATTATCGCGGCTGATGCCTGCAAATACAGGATGGTCCTGCCTTTCCACATTTACATAATATCCATTCCTGGGAGATTTACTGGATACCGGGTAAACAGGATCATCAATATCAATATTATTATTGATCAAAGGATTTAACAGGAGCGGGTTTACATTTTGAAGGTGCACACTATCCTGCCGAAGACATAAAACCCTTCCTCCCGATGCTATGAAATTTTTTATACCTGTTTGATTTTCGGCAATTAATTTATCTGCAGAATTTTCTCCTATGATCAGGAAATTATTTTGTGGAATATTATCGAATGTTGAAATCTCTTTGTACTTCACATCAATTTTGGAAAAAGCCTGCTTCGTCAGCCCTTGTTTATCATATAACAAAATAGGAGTAGGATTTGCCGACAACTTTGGAGCGAAATAATTATCAGCAATAAAGAGCCGGTAAAAATTTTGAGAAACAATTTCTCCATCCCGGAAAATCTTTCCTACCAGTTCATATTTCCCCGTGATAAGATTGTTGGGTATCCTGATCTCTATCTTTTTACTTGTATTTGCATAATACGGAACTGTTTGTAAGGAAATACTGTCAGCAAAAACCACGGCTTGGGTTTTATCTTTTAATTCATAAACCAACTTAGCATTTTTAAGATCCTTGAAATTATTATCATCATTTATTATATGCGCAACAGGCCTAATCACAGAACCGGCAAATACATTTGGAGTCCAGCATTCCCAACTTAATAAAATGGGCTGATAAGAAATTTTTACCTGGTCCGTAACCGGCTTAGGATTCATGTCTTCAAATTTCTTTATCGTATTCCAGTTATAAAACAAAATCGTAAAAGGGAAAACGCCACTCAGATCAGGATTGACGGATCTCAATTGCCTGAAACTTTCTGTTGCCTGCCGGAATGTAAAGCTTTGATGATAGTCAGCTAACTGCGCCTGGAGATCCTGCCGTTCGTGACCCGTCCATGCAAGTTGTGAACTAGGATTTTTGTGTGCAGGCGTAAGATTATACCTACCATCAGGGCCGGTATAATTTCCTACACATTCCGTAAAAGTAAGTGGTTGATGTTTGCTGGGATAAGGATTTATGTTTGCTTCATCCCTTATGTGCAGGAAAGTGAATGGAGAACTATAATACCAACCCCAATAACGGTGTATGTCGGTGATATCGCCGGTCTTACCATAACCATAACCAGCATTTGCAATATATACACGGGTTTCATCCCAATTTTTTAATTTATCATATGCATGCGAAAGAAATTTTTCCCAAAGCTCTGCTCTTTTACCGGCAAAGGGCGTTTCATTCGTCATTGCATAAACCATGAGGCTTGGGTGATGAGAAATTAATCCAAGCTTTTGATTTTGATACCACTCCACTCCTTTATTATAATCAGCAGGGAATCCGCCATCAGTTTCGTCGCCCACTTTTGCTTCTGCCTCCACCTTCTCGCCACCTGCTACTTTACCACTATAATTACCACCGTAAACCATCATGCCTAGTTCATCGCACACGTCGAACCATTCCTCAGCATCAGGTATACGAATGATATTTACATTAATACTCTTCATGAATTTTACATAATCCAACGCAAACCCACGGCTCTTTTCCAGCGCTGTAGGGATTCCTCTCCCGGGAGGATTAATAGCAATTCCCCTTAAAAAAATGGGTTTGCCGTTCAGGAAAAGATTGCCTCCTTTACGCTCAAAGCTTCGAAAACCGGCACGTTCTTTCAGGGTCTTCTTCACCACTCCCCTGCTTAACTGTTGTAATATTATTTCATACAGGAAAGGATTATTTGGTGTCCACAGAACCGGCTTCAATTTATTAACGGTAAAGGATAACTGCTTTCCACCTTCATTAATTGCGGTAGCGGGTGTAACATTTCCCTGCCAGAGAATTGTCCCATCTGCGATAGATTTTATGACGGCCTTAAAATTATTGGATGTAGACAGTACCTCATCTTTATTAAAAACTATCCGAACATAATCGATCCCGGTAAATGGAATCAAAGCGGATGTTTTAGTTGAGCCACTTTCCTCTTCCTGTGCATAGGAAGTACAGATGCATACCAGCAATAAAGCATGCAGGATGAATAATTTTTTAATAAATAATTTTAATCCGTAATTCTTCATCTGATAACCTGTAATTTAAAAATGTTTCTTACTATCTCTCTTTTGCTATCTAAAATTTTTCAATCTTTACTCCACTTAAAACAGCATTTCCTTTTTTAGCATCAAACTTTATATGGATGCCGGATCCATTTTTTGCATCAACGATAAAAGTTTTTGTAACATCGCGGGCAAATCCATATAGTGCAGCCAGGTCCATTTCCTTTAAAACAATTTCTTCGTTTACACTTACATCAAATATTCTCTCCCCAATGCTTACACGATTAGGTTCGACAAAACGGAGCGTCAATCTATACCGTGCATCCGGAACATCTAAACGGTAAGCTTGAATACTATCCTGGTAAGTATAAAGCAATGGCTGATCAGTTGCACTCACGATAACTTCTTTACGGTCAAAGAGTTTTTGTTTCCCCGATACTGAACCAAAACTTCCCTTTTGGTATGCACGATCTTCAATCCATACAGTGCCTGAAGGGTCCACATATTGTGCATTTGATCCGACATTTATAGAAAGTGATTTTAATGCTGAAAGCTTAGCATCATAGGCCCTGTAATCAATGATCACATTATCTTCATAAATTTTACCGTTGATCTTTCCGGAAGCCTTTATCATATTGTCGCCATCCTTCAATCGAACCTGCCAGGAAAATTTCCTGACCTCATTTCCTTTGATGGTTTTTTGTGGTTCTCCATTTACATATAATGTGATCTCTTCAGCATTTGAGTATGCATCGATCGTAGAGAAAGCATTTTTCTCACCACCCCTGATCAACCAGTCGCGGGTGGCAATGTATACCATGGGTTGAGGATTCCAGTTAGCTTTGTACAGATAATAAACGTCTTTATTTTTCCTGTCCCAGGTCGCCATACCCTTTTGATTTACATGTGGTGCCGGTCCACCAATATTAGGTTGCGAGAAATCAAATTGATTCCAGATTGCCGTTCCACCTATCCATGGCCGTTGGTTTATTTGCCGTAAATAAGATTCATGATAAAACCGCTGGTATTGGCCGGTGTAGTCAAACCTGGTTGGCTTTTCCGTATTCAGCCTCACTTCTCCTTCAGCTCCATATTCACTCACAATAACGGTATGCCCTGCACGCTTTCGCCTGTCCATTTCAGGCCCGAAGTCTTCTACTTTTCCCGAATACCAACCGCTGTAAATATTATATCCAGCAACCTGTGCAATACTATCAAGACCATTTTGAGCATAATCGGCACTGATATGCATGGCTAAAGCGCTGTGCCTTGTGGGATCTTCTGCACGCACGGTGCTGTCCAGGCTCCTTGCAAATCTTTTAACAACAGCCAGGTATGCTGTATCGTTATGACGACCTATTCGTTCACCATCCGGGCCATGTAATAAAATTTCATTGCTTGATCCCCACATCACTACTGATGGATGATTATAACCCTGGGTAATCATTTCCCGGATCATGTTTTGTGAATTGATCAAAAAATCGGGATTGTTGGTAATAAAATTCACGACAGGAATTTCTTCCCACACGATAAGCCCTAGCTGATCTGCTAACTTCAAAACTTCCGCGGCCTGTGGATAATGTGCGAGCCTCAGGAAATTACATCCCATCTCTTTGATCATAAGCATATCTC
>JBKJPO010000113.1:0-2985 GCA_046595095.1 Chitinophagaceae bacterium | reverse complement strand
AGAATAAACTCTTTTTATCAAACTTTAAAATGATCATATGTCTAGAGCACAGAATCTCCCGGATACTTTCATAACTGGAAAAGGCAGGAAAATAGATTTGAAAAAACAGGGCACATTTATAGAATCAGATCAGCTAACAGGAGAGTTGAAAGAGCAATATCTAAAGAATATTATTGAATTCGAGGAAAGCTATGCGAATGCAGTGGAAGTAACGATTTTGGAAAGGATCGGTAATCCCGTTTTCCTGCCTATAGAGGCTTTGGAACCTGGTGATATGCCTGGTGAGATACAAAGATTCAACAATCTCCTGAAATCAAATTCCCTGGAACTCCATTTCTGCCAGGGGCCATATCCTGATGAAATGATTTACAGGTATATCACTGAAGAATTTTTGCAGCATAAAATCGATGATGTACGTGTAAACGGAATGATAACCGGATTTATTTTTGAAGAGTTTCATCCCAATCATGAAGCAGATATCAGGGCACTGGTGAAAGATTTCTTTAAAGGGTGGTTCAAAGCTGGGTTTAAAGAGCATACTTTTTTGTTTACCCAAAAAGGCAGGCATGGAGAAATGGCGGTATCCAAAAAGGCGCTAATGAAGAACATTAATAATTTTTTCATGGCATTTAAAAGATTTGAAAAATGTGATCACCGTATCGTGAAAACAAGCTGGCAATTACCTGCATCAATAAACGAAAATCAATATGATGAAGGTTCTGGTCTCGTAGAAGGTTGGATGTGCTATGATGGAGTTATTGAAAATAATGAGTTTATTCATTTCGAAGGAAACTACCGGTTGGAGTTAGTTCGAACCTATGGAAGTTGGTTGATTGACAGCTTTGTTGTTCCGGGATTTAATAATAAAGTAAAGCATGGGCCCTGATAATTAGCCCGGGCAGCGGGCTGTTTCAGCCAGTTAGAACTCAGAAGTAAATAGTAGGTAGTTGGAAGCAGGCTGAAAGCAGCAGTCAAAACTGCAACGTAACAGCCATAAACCAAGAACCACTAACCCAAAATCATTAACTATAAACTTCAATCACAGTCCAAAGAGCATAAAGCATAGACCATCTTTTAAACCATCACTACTAAAAAATAATTTTTCTTCCCTTTTTGTATCACTAGAAATTTATCATTTAACAGGTCATTCAATCCAAAAGATGCATTTACATCAACTAGCTTATTTCTATTCACAGCAACTCCCCCGCCCTGGATCATTTTTCTTGCTTCCCCTTTGGAAGAAAATACTTTGGTTCGTTCAGCAAGCAGATCCGTAGCGGTGATACCTGACGTTAATTCGATCTTTTGAATTTCGAACTTTGGTACGCCATCAAAGACCTCCATCACTTCATCGTCCTTCAGTCCGTGTAAAAATTCAACTGAGCCATTATCAAAAAGGAATTCTGAAGTCTTTACTGCTGTTTGATATGCTTCTTTGGAATGAGTACGGGTTGTAATCTCTTCGGCCAGGGCTTTCTGTAATATCCTCAATCCAGGTGCTTTTTCATGCTCAGCTTCAAGGGATTCAATTTCTTTACGGGTATTGAGCGAGAAGATGCGAATCCATTCCTTTGTATCCTCATCACTTGCATTGAGCCAAAACTGGTAATAACGGTAAGGTGAAGTGCGTTTCGGATCAAGCCATACTGCTCCACTTTCAGTTTTGCCAAATTTAGTACCATCAGATTTTTTTATCAGTTGGGTAGTGATGGCATATGCAGTGCCCCCGTCCTTTCTTCTTATGAGCTCTGAACCGGTAAGCAGGTTTCCCCATTGATCCGAACCTCCCATCTGTACTTTACATCCCTTATTTTTCCATAACCAATAAAAATCATAACCCTGCAAAAGCTGGTAAGTAAATTCTGTGAAAGACAACCCCGTATCGCCATCCAGTCTCTTTTTCACCGATTCCTTAGCCATCATATAGTTTACAGTAATATGTTTTCCCACATCACGTATAAAGTCAAGAAACCGAAACTCTTTGAACCAGTCATAATTATTTACCAGTTCAGCACTGTTCTGGCCTGCATCAAACTCAAGGAATTTTTCGAGCTGTAGCTTTATGGCTAATACATTTTTATTCAATGTTTCTTCGTCAAGTAAATTGCGCTCCTGGCTTTTAAAGCTTGGGTCACCAATCATCCCGGTAGCGCCTCCAACCAGGGCAATGGGTTTGTGCCCCGCACGTTGAAAATGAATCAGCGTCATAATTTGGGTTAAATGGCCAACATGCAAAGAATCAGCGGTTGGATCAAAACCAATGTAGCCACTAGTCATTCCTTTGGCAAGTTCTTCTTCAGTTCCAGGAATCAGATCATGCAACATGCCACGCCAGCGCAATTCATCAATAAAACTCATTTCCCGATTTTTAATTTGAAGGCAAAGTTCTGCAAAACAAAGTAATAAAGTTCAGCCTTGATACTTAGCAGGTAAATTAGTTTTATAAATTGACCAGCCGCATTAACCTCAAAAGATTCATGAATAAAAAAGCCCCGGAAAATTTCCCGGGGCCAGATCATTTTTTAAATCAAATCTATTGTTTTACAAATTTGTTTGTAGAAATGATGCCTCCATTATTCAACTTAATCATATAAATACCCCTTGCCAAATTGACGATGTTCACCTGTTGAACATTGCTCCTCACGCTTTGTACTTTCACCGTAATTCCCTTTGCATCTGTGATAAATAGTTGAGCATCCTTACTCACCTGTCCCGGGATTTTAATATTTAAAACATTAATTGCCGGATTAGGATATACAGCAATTGAGGTTTTAGTTATTAATTCTTCGCCTTCTCCTGATTTAGATGCCGTACCCAATTGAACTTTTAAGGTGTAACATGCAGTTGCGTTGTTTGCACCCTTATAACCATAAACCCTTGCATAATAGGTACCTGCTGAAGCTGTATAGCTGATGGTCTCATTTGAGGTATTATTTCTCTGTGAAACTGCCAATTGCGAACCGGCACTGTTAAGCAATTTCAAAT
>JBKJPO010000041.1:0-10289 GCA_046595095.1 Chitinophagaceae bacterium | reverse complement strand
GAATTACCGAATGGGGGACAAATATATGAATTGCCGGGTAGAAAAGGAATAGGTATCGATGTAAATACCGGTGAGATGCGCTTATGTGAAAAAGGCTGGGCTGTTGCAGCATTCATTCCCCCGGCATATACCGGACTTTTTCTCGCAGCATATGAAACTTCAAAAGATGCTCCATTGCTTCCACTATTTTGCTACACAGCTGCGGGATGGCATGATGATAAATTCTTTGTGCCGGCAACCAGGATAGAAGAGGATATTCGCCAGGAATCCGCTGGTTTTGATGAAGACAAAATCAAAGCAGGAGTTGATAAAAAATTAAAAGCTTTTCCCCATAACAGGCTGGTAAAACATTTAGCTGAAAACTGCTGTCTTACTTACCATTGCCCGGCTGCAAGAAATTATTTTATGGGAAGATGGGAATGCCCCATACCTAGCTCGCCTGCCTGCAATGCAAATTGTGTTGGCTGTATTTCATTTCAACCCTTAGACGAAACTATTGTCTCCACGCAAGACCGGCTTACCTTTAAACCAACTGCGGAGGAAATCACAGAATACACGGTCTCACACCTGGAAACAGCACCATACCCGATCGTCAGTTTTGGCCAGGGTTGTGAGGGCGAACCCTTACTCATGTGGGAAACTATACGCGAATCAATAATTGATATTCGCAAACACACATCAAAAGGGAGCATCAATATTAATACAAACGGTTCGAAACCTGGTGCAGTGCGGGCGCTTTGCGAAGCCGGTCTTGATAGTATCCGCGTGAGTACAAATTCAGCAAGAGATAAAATCTATTTACCATACTACAGGCCAAATAATTACCGCTTCGGGGATATTGTGGAAAGCTTGAAAGTTGTAAACAGTTTCGGAGGATGGACCAGTATCAATTATTTTGTGTTCCCCGGGATGACAGACAGTGTTGAGGAATACGAAGCCCTGCGGAAACTCATTATTGACACCGGTCTCAAAATGATTCAATGGCGAAACTTTAATATCGATCCCGATTGGTATATGGGAAAAATCGGGGTAATGGATACCGGCGAATGCCTGGGAATAAAACAAATGATGGAACTTATAAGAGAAGAATTTCCTGGATTAAAATTTGGATATTTTAATCCTTCAATGGAAAGAATTAAGGGAAATTTTGAGGCTGATTTTGCACACTGATTTTAAATATTTCATTTGGCGTCCTTCGTAAATACATACGGATCATATTCGAGAAAATCATTAACCTTTATCTCTACCGATTTGATCTTTCCATTTTCTGTCTTGAATTTTGCCGGAAAGATTCCATAACCCGCATGGGAATACGTGGCCCGGAATTCATTTTTATCCATGTACTCAAGTTTAGCAGTAAGGCTTTCGTGATTTGAAAAGATTACTATTAACCCATTACCATCCTTATTGATCCTGATCTTGCCATATACAGGGTTGGTATAACTTCCGGTGTAGGAATCAAGCGCTAATACGGGTTTCCTGCCAGCCATTACGTGTTTGTTCAGGGAATCAAGATTATGTTGAATCTCCTTCTCCCCTTCAAGTTGTATCTTGTAAGAGAGCGCGCTCCTATCGGTAAAGGCTACCCCAAGATAAGCATCCATGATCTGGTAACGTAATGCTTCAAAAAATCCGTTGTTATCATTATTTGTGAAAATGGCGATACCCAGCTTTTCTTCAGGAATGAGGCAGGTATTAGTTACAAAACCATCAGCACCACCTGTATGGAAATAAACTGCCCTTCCATTATAATCGCTCATGAATACGCCAAGTCCGTATCCGCGGAAATGCGTTGGATAAACTGATGATTTACGACTGCCAGTACTGATGTTCATGTCTCTTGTACTCCGTATAACCGCCCAGGGAAAAATTACCTTTCCATTATACTTACCGCTATCCAATTGCATGATCAGCCATTTGCTGATGTCTTTTACATTCGACACTATACTCCCTGCAGGTGCCATATTATCTATTTTATCGAAGGGCACTTTGGTTAATGATCCAAAGGTATTCGTATAAGGGTAAGCGATATTGGTCCTGTTTGCCATTCCCGCAGATAAGGCATAAGAATTATTCATCCCAAGTGGTTTGAAAAAGTTTTCGGTGATATAATCTTCCCATGATTTTCCCGCTACTATTGGAATCAACTCACCAGCGGTAAGGAAACATGAATTACAGTAACCGAAATCCTGTCTAAACACACCAACGGGTTTGAGTAAACGCATTCTTGCTGTTACTTCTTTCCTTGGCAAAGAAGAATTCCAGAATGTAAAATCTCCCTGGAAAGTCTTGGTGCCGATGCGATGTGATAAGAGGTCCCGGATCGTAACCTGCTGGCTCAGTTGGTTATCATAGATCCTGAAACCCGGCATATACTTAATCACCTTATCATCAAGTGAAAGTTTTTTCTGTTGTTCAAGATTTGCCAGTGCCGTACCAGTAAATAATTTGGTATTGGATGCGATCATGAACAAGGTATTTTCATCCACAGGATCATATTTTCCCACTTCTTTTGTTCCATAACCTTTCATAGCTACAACTTTCCCGTCTTTAACGATCACGAGAGCCAGGCCGGGTATTTGCCAGTCTAAAATACCTCGTTTCACATAGGCGTCAAGGTTGTCTGTTATGAAGGATGGTGGCTGGGCTTGAGTTGCCAGGGTTAGCATTAAATAAATGCAGATGAGTAAATATTTTTTCATACTTAAAATCATATAGATAAATGTAATAAGAAAAGTGGAGTAAAAAGAATTCCGGTAGCCATACGGTAACTTTCAGACGAATTCCAAAAGATTAAATTAAACAAATAAGAACCAGAAACCTGGAAACAAGAAACAACGAACAGGAAACAAGAAACGAGTAACGAGAAACGAGAAACAAGAAACAAGAAAACCAAAACCAAAGACGGACCAAAGATTACTTATGCTCTCCAAATACTTCCCGAAGCATATCAGCAATCTCCCCCAAAGTACAGTAATTTTCAACTGCTAATATTACATGCGGCATCAGGTTCTCAGCTGATTTTGCAGCAGATTTAATTTGGTTTAAAGAGGCAGCTGACAGTTCATTATTTCTCTTTTCCCTTAATATGCTCAATTTTTCAGATTGTTGAACCCGAATATTATCATCAATACGAAATGGTGGGAGAGAGGCATTCTCCGGGTTATGGAATTTGTTTACACCTACAATTATCTTTTCGCCGGATTCCACTTCACGCTGGTGCTGGTAAGCGCTACGGGCTATTTCTTCCTGGATAAACCCCTGCTCTATTGCGGCGACACTGCCTCCTAAGGCATCAATTTTCCCGATAAGCTGTAATGCTGCAGATTCAACTTCATCGGTGAGTGATTCAATAAAGTAACTGCCTGCGAGAGGGTCGGCAGTTAGTGAAGCTCCGCTTTCAAAGGCAACAATTTGTTGAGTACGTAATGCTATTCCAGCAGCTTGTTCAGTGGGTAAGTTGAGCGCCTCGTCGTAACCGTTAGTATGCAGGCTTTGGGTACCACCAAGTATGGCAGCAAGCGTTTGAATTGTTACCCGGCTGATATTGTTCAGAGGTTGCTGGGCAGTTAACGTACTTCCTCCTGTTTGGGTATGGAAACGCAGCATCATCGCTTTTTCATCTGTTGCACCCAGTTCTTTCATCATATTTGCCCACATCCGCCGGGCTGCGCGGAATTTGGCCACTTCTTCAAAAAGGTTATTGTGCGCATTAAAAAAAAATGAAAGCCGCTTGCCAAATACATTTATATCAAGACCTTTATCTAACGCAGCTTTCACGTATGCCTTGCCGTTACTTAATGTAAATGCTATTTCCTGCACCGCTGTGCTTCCCGCTTCGCGGATGTGGTAACCCGAAATTGAAATGGTATTCCAACGCGGTAGTTCCTTGCTGCACCACTCAAAAATATCTGTTATGATGCGCATGGAAGGCTTTGGAGGGTAAATGTATGTACCTCTTGCAGCATATTCCTTCAGGATGTCATTTTGTATCGTACCGTTTAGTTTCGAAAGGTCGGCACCTTGTTTTTTAGCCAACGCTACATAAAAAGCCAGGAGAATAAATCCTGTAGCATTGATCGTCATCGACGTAGAAATATCCTGCAGTTTAATGTCTTTGAAAAGCAACTCCATGTCTTCAATCGAATCTATGGCCACACCTACTTTTCCCACCTCACCTTCTGAAAGCTCGTGATCGCTATCGTACCCGATCTGAGTGGGAAGATCAAAAGCCACGCTCAATCCCATTACACCCTGGGATAGTAGATAGTGGTAACGTTTGTTGCTTTCTTCGGCTGTGCTAAATCCTGCATATTGCCGCATGGTCCAGAGTCTTCCGCGATACATATCTTCCTGTACTCCGCGGGTAAAGGGAAACTCACCGGGTAGATCATCACCCGGACTACTATCTTTACTGGTGTAGACCGGTCTTATTTCTATTCCCGAATCTGTTGTTATGGATTTATTTTTAGATGTCATATTCTAATTTATAACTTGCTGAACTTCATTTTCTTTTTGCCCACTGTGTTTAGAAAATTTTATACCCCTGATGCCACAAAGATTTTGCAAAAGAACATGGGGACTCACAACAATTTCTTCGCTTCATAACTCAATGCTTCGAGCACAATACTATGTAGCGACGCTTTTTCATCCGTCATCAAATAATCAACAATTCTTTTATTAAGATCGAGAGCAGTAGCCTGTGGAGGAAGCGTTGCCGCCAACTGATTAATGATATAGATATTCTGTTCTTTTAGATTATTGATCGCCCTCCATGCATCGTGAGTTACATAAACCTGTTGCGAAAGGTTGTAATCATACTCTGTTTTTGTTGATTCGATGAGTATACCTTGCATTTCCCTGGCAGAAATTCCAGCGCTTGGTATGCGCCCAATAAGGTTCCTGAGCGAAATACGTTCTACAAGAAGTGTAACCCGCTCGTAAGCCTGTAATTGAAGCTTTAACGTTTCATTGTTTATGCCCAGCCTTTCTCTTATTTCGTTCTTCATGCCTGTAAATTCAGCTATCATCCAGGCCATGGTCAAAAACATCACAACGGCCAATCCCGTCATTGTCATTTCAAATGTTGTCATTTAGAGTAAGTTTGCAACAAAAATAACCATCCAAACTTAAACGGTTGTAAATTTGGATGAACCAAGATAGCTAATGTCAGTTATTAGCATGTTTATAACCAGGCCATTTCTTTAAATTTTGAAATTTCAGTTTATGGAAACATTAGAAAAAACATTGCTTGCCCCGGTCACTTTTACCAGCGGTGCAATAAATGAAATAAAAAGATTGATGAGTGAAGAAGGATTTGATAAAAACCAGAAATTGCGAGTAGGGGTAAAGGGTGGAGGTTGTTCCGGTATGACATATCTACTTCACTTTGACCTGCAAACCGACCAGGATCAGCAGTTTGAAATAGTTGGTATTCCCTGCATCATGAACGAATCCCATGGAATTTATTTAATGGGTATGGAAGTTCATTGGGAAGGCGGCCTGAACTCCAGGGGCTTTACATTCAACAACCCTAACGCAAGCAAGACTTGTGGCTGCGGAACTTCATTTGCGGTATAGACCGTTGCTAGTTTCTCATTAAAAACGTTTCTTGTTAACTTCCTTGTGACAATATTCTTCATACCAGTCCCAATGATAAAAAAAAGCATCTGTGTGTGCAGATGCTTTATGAAAATTTGAAGATAATTATTTAAGAACCAACCGGTTTTACTTTTTTGCTTACATCAACTTTCGTTATCACAGTATCAGCTTCTCCCAGAGGTTTGCTTTTTGCAAGATCTACCAGGATCGGTGCTGCCACAAAGATTGAAGAATACGTACCGGTAATTACACCGATCAACATCGCAAAGGCAAATCCACGGGTTACTTCACCACCAAAGATGAACAATGATAATAAAGTAAGAAATACTGTGAGCGAGGTCATTATCGTACGACTCAAGGTCTCATTGATTGCCTTGTTTATGATTGTTGTTTTATTTACCCCCCGCATGTTGTGACTGCTTTCTCTTATCCTGTCGAACACGATAACGGTATCATTCATGGAAAAACCAATTACCGTAAGTATAGCAGCAATAAAATGCTGATCAATCTCGAGCGGAAAGGGAACAATGTTTTTGGCAAATGAAAAGACGATAATTGTTACCAATACGTCATGCAACAATGCTACAATTGTACCTACAGAATACCTCCAGTCACGGAAACGAATGAAGATGTAGATAAAGATGGCCAGGATTGCAAATATTGTGGCTTTAACCGCACCTGCCTTAAGGTCATCAGAGATTGTAGGCTGTACATTCTGTGAACTTTGTATATGATTTTTTACAAATGATTCGTATGTAGCCCCTGCTGGAAGCTGAGCTTTCAAACCTTCAAACACTTTTGATTGTACCAGGCTATCCGCTTTATCAACACCTTTGAGGTAAGATGTTGTAATATTCAGATGGCGATTATCCGTAACAGTTTTGAGCAAAGGGTTATCCCCTTGCAGCGATGCTTTTAAACTGTTTCTTGCTTCTTCAACTTTTACCGGTTGAGCAAATTCGATGGTATAACTTCTTCCACCTTTAAATTCAACCCCCTGGTGAAAACCATTGAAGAAAGCAGCGACACCTAAAATCAACACGACAACAGATATTATGTATGCAACCTTACGATATTCAATGAACTTGTAATTCGCATTCCTAAAAATTCGTCGTGAAACATTTGTAAAGTATTTGAAGTGGCGTTGTTTATTTGTAAACAAGTCTGTGATGAGCCTTGATAAAAGTATACCGCAAAATAATGAAAGCACGATACCCAGCATTTGGGTAGTAGCAAAACCAAGCACCGGGCCCAAGCCAAAATATGCAAGGATCGCGGCCGTCATGAAGGTTGTAACGTGAGCATCTATCACCGGTGGCAAGGAGCGCCGGTAACCATCATTTACTGCCTGGGGGTAACTCTTACCCCGATTCAGTTCATCTTTAATTCTTTCAAAAATAATTACGTTTGTATCTACCGCCATTCCGATAGTGAGAACAAGACCAGCGATACCTGCAGCGGTTAATGTGGCTCCTAATGCTGTGAGTACGCCTACGGTAAATAACAGGTTAAGGATTAGAGCAATGTTTGCAACCCATCCCGCTGTGTTGTAATAAACAAGCATAAGGATAAAGATTATTCCAAAGGCAATAAGGAATGCATTCCTTCCACCCATCAGCGCTTCTTCTCCCAGTGTTGGACCCACGATTTGTTCCTGAACTATTTTTGCCGGAGCGTCAAGCTTTCCTGATTCCAATATACTCGCGAGGTCCTGAGCTTCTTCAGTCGTAAAATTTCCACTTATCTCGGAACTTCCGCCTTCGATTGGTCCATTTACATTTGGTGCGGAATAAACAACATCATCCAATGCAATAGCGATCGGCTTATTCGTGTTATCAGTAGTCATCTTTGCCCAGAGCCTGGCACCATTCGAAGTCATCTGCATTTTGATTGCAGGACGGCTACGTTCATCAAAATCCTGCCTTGCCAGATCCACATCTTTTCCTTCTATCTTGGCTTTATCGCTTCCGGCTATGGTCCTGATGGCATACAACGGAAAATAACCTTTCCCCTTGGGATCTTTTTCCTCGATACCATATAAGAATTTCAAATCTGCTGGAAAATTGGCTTTAACCATATCCATACTCAGATACTTATTAGCAAGTGCAGTGTCTTTTTGTTCGAGGTTGGCAATCGCAGCTGCGAAAACCTGCTTACCATCTTTATCAGTTTGAGGACCAATAAACCTTACCGAGTTGATCAATGGCTTGTCGTTCAACGCCATTTTTGAGCTGTCTGCTTTACTCAAACTATCAACGGAACTGATGCCATTAAGATAATTCTGTAATGCCTTATCAGCCGTTTCAATTGCAGAACTCAATTCACTGATGTTGTAGACCTCCCAAAACTGCAGGTTGGCTGAAGATTGTAATAATTTCCTTACCCGATCAGGATCATTGATACCTGCGAGTTCAACTGTGATAACGCCCTTATCCTCGTCAAGATTAATGTTGGGTTGGGCAACACCAAATTTATCGATACGTTTGGTTAGAATTTTATAAGTCTGCTTTATTGCTCCCTTTGACTGTGTACGGATTTTGTTTATTACCTGGTCATCCGAATCGGTAACTTTAATTTCCTTACCTGCACCGGCAAAAACTGACGCCAGGTTACCAGTTGGATTTACTTCTTTGAAAGCCCGGCGGAAAAGTGTAATGAAATCAGCTTCACTGTTAGCTTTGAGCTGGTTGGCTTTGGAGAGCGCGGCAAGAAGATTAGAATCCTTTGGATTGTTGCTTAAAGATTTAAGCAATCCATCAAGGCTCACATCAAGCGTTACGTTCATCCCACCTTGCAGATCCAAACCGAGATTCAGTTCACTTTCTTTGGCTTTTTTATAAGTAGTTCCAAAAACCGGGTAGATCTTTGTGTCCTTTGTGCTATCGAGCAGGCGACGGTAGCGCTCATTTACCAATACTTCCCTGGCGGGTCCTTTAACTTCAGGAGATGAGATTTTGATAACCCTTTCGGCTTTTGCCTTCATTGCTTTTTCATGGCTATTTACTACCCATGTAAATGATAACTGGTAAACAGATATAAGTATCAATGCGATTGCAAAAAACCAGACCAAACCTTTCAATTTCATGAGCGTTATTTTTGTGTTTTAATCTATTGTTCAGGGTTGATAACCAGTCAATTCGATTTGCAAACCCTTAGCGGCGGTCAGCAATGAGTCAGCGTAGGTTAATCATACAATTTGACTATAGTTAATTTTTTTAGAAGTTGGCAAAGATAGGGATTTGAGGTGGAATCCGGGCAGCATTTATGGACTGGTTTGTATTGAATATTTCTGCGGTAACGAGGCGAAGTATTATTGTTTAGGTAAACTGGGGATATACACAGGGTTTATTTGATCTGTATTACCTGGAGGCAGGCGCAGCCAGCCTCTGCTTTGTGATCTAAATTTATTAGAAGGCAGGCGCAGCCAGCCTCTACCTTGTGATCTAAATTTATTAGAAGGCAGGCGCAGCCAGCCTCTACTTTGTGATCTATATTTATTAAGAAGGCAGGCGCAGCCAGCCTCTACCTGCCAGACCACAATTTCATTATCTTCACTAATGCATAAATAACCCTTTCAATAACCACAATTTATAACATGCTGGCAAAATTTCCACTCTATTTTTCACTTCTTGCGTTTTCTATTTTTGCTTGTACACCTGTAAAAAAAGTGCAGGCGCCCACCGTAAAAAACAATGAACAAGTGGAGCAAACTAATCCTACCGCGATTGTACCCGACGGAACAATCAATGATGTTTATATGGAAAAGATCCTGAATCAGTATCCCCAATATTTCGCGGAAATTCTCCAGAACCGGAAAGAGTATAATGTGCAGATCATTTATACAGAAGTTAACCGGAATGGAAACAATCAGCCTTCTCTAAAAAATCATTATTTCAATGTAAACCCCAGGCGTTATTTCTATCCTGCATCAACCGTTAAATTACCGGCTGCTGCACTCGCATTGGAAAAATTGAACCAGTTGAAAAATCCAAGGTTAGCAAAATATACGACCATGCTATCCGGAGCCAGTTATAGCGGACAGACCGAAGTTTTCAATGACCCGACTTCATCAGATGGAAGACCAAACATTGCCCAGTATATTAAGAAAATATTGCTCGTAAGTGATAATGATGCATTCAATCGATTGTATGAATTTCTTGGACAGGAATACCTGAATGATCAATTGCGAAAAAAAGGTTATCCGAATACGCAGATCCTGCATCGACTGGATATTTTTTTAACAGAAGATGAGAATCGACATACAAACCCGGTGAAATTTGTTGATGAATTGAATATGCCGGTATTCGAAATCCCGATGCAATTTAGCAAGCTAAAATACATCCCCCGCCAGGACTCCATGGGAAAAGGGTTTTATAGGGGTGGAAAATTAATTGAAGGTCAAATGGATTTTTCCAAAAAGAACCGGATCAGCCTCGAAGACCTGCATAATATTTTACGCAGCCTCATTTTTCCGGGCAGTGTGCCAGGACGTCAACGGTTCAATTTAAGTGCTGCAGATTATAAGTTTCTTCACCAGTACATGTCACAATATCCATCTGAAACGTTGTACCCGGCTTACGACAGGAAAACATACAGGGATTCTTACGTGAAATTTTTAATGTATGGCGCTGTAGGAGATAGCCTTCCCAAAAATATCAGGATCTCCAATAAGGTAGGTGACGCCTATG
>JBKJPO010000532.1:0-2526 GCA_046595095.1 Chitinophagaceae bacterium | reverse complement strand
AGTGGTTCAAAAGTTCAAGACGTTCAAGAGGTTCAAGAGGTTCAAGAGGTTCAAGAGGTTCAAGACGTTCAAGAGGTTCAAGAGGTTCAAGACGTTCAAGAGGTTCAAGAAGTTTATCACGTTAAAATCATTTTATCCCTGAGTATTGACAGTAGGGTTTCTTACGGTAGCTTATTATTACTAACCTCTTAAACTTCTTGAACCTCTTAAACCTCTTGAACCTCTTGAACCTCTTGAACTTCTTTTACCTCTTGAATCCCAGAATTTAAAAAATACTTTTAAAGAACACTTTCATATCATTCCATGAAGCAGTATCAGCAGCAGCATTATATTCTATCGGCAATTTAAATTGTTTCCCTTTTTCTGTAGCCGCAGGGTTTGTAAATGCATGTGTGGCATTCGGGTAAACTTTTATCGCATACGAAGCGCCGTTAGCATCCATATCTTTTTTGAAGGCATCAACTTCCTGTTGTGGAACGAAATTATCGGCACCACCATGGCAGACAAGGATCTTTGCTTTCAACGAATCTTTTTTTGCAGGTACACCTGCGAGGGCACCATGGAAACTTACGACTCCTTTAAGGTCTGAGCCGAGCTTAGCAGCATTTAAAACAACAAATCCACCATAACAATAACCGATAGCACCTACCCTTGAACTATCTGCCTGTGTGTATGATAACAGTTTCACTTTTGCAGCATCAAGCCTGTCTCTTGTGAGTTGGGGGTTCTGATAAAATGGTGTCGCAAGCTTTTCTGCTTCGGCTGGATCTACACCTATTCTGCCATTTCCAAACATGTCTACTGCCATAGCGATATAGCCAAGTTCGGCGAGTTGTTTGGCTCGTTTACGCTCATATTCACCTACTCCCCACCATTCATGAACTACGAGTATGGCTGGCCGTTTGCCTTGCATGTTGTGATCATAAGTTATATATCCGGTAAAACTGCTGTCTCCAAGATTATAACCCACTGCTTCTTCCCTGATATCGGGTAATGTAATTTCTGGAGTAGTTGTTTCCGTTGTTGATTTTGCCCGGTCATTACAGGAAAATATTGCCATGCAAAAGGCAAGTGTAAATATGATTGAGGTTTTCATGATATTTTGTTTTTTGTTTAAAAATAATACAATAATTATGGAAAATATATTCCCTATCGCTATCAGTATAAAATTATTTCAGTCATCAAATATCGTGTCATCGCTTTTTGGAATAATATGCAATGCTTCGTAAACTGAAGTAACAGCTCTTGGATCTTCTGCGAGGACAAATAATCTGTCTCCGCTTAATATCCGTGTTGATCCATTAGGAATGAGGTAATGCGATCCCCGCTGTATCGTCATTATCTGGGCTGTTTTAGGAAAATCAAGTTCCACAATTTTCCTGTTGATCGCAGTGTTCCCTTTTTCTATCTCAACCCTTATTCTTTCTTTTTTAGCATTGTCAGTTATCTCCATGTCTGTACGTTTTTTTGATTTAGGAGGTACAGAAAGGTGAAGTAATTTTGCAACAAATGCGAGTGTTGTTCCCTGCAATAATACTGATGTGATTGAAATAAAAAATACAAGATTGAAAATCAATTCAGCTTTTTCAACACCGGCGATCAGCGGGTAAGTAGCAAACACAATCGGTACGCCACCCCTCAAGCCAACCCATGAAACAAATAGCTTACTCCTGAAATTGGATTTGAAAAATGCAAGGCTTATGAATACTCCTATAGGTCTTGCTACGAAGATGAGAAATGCAGAGATGAGCAGGCCCATTCCGATGATTGGTAAAATTTTGGATGGAAATACAAGCAAGCCAAGCGTGAGAAAGAGTATGATCTGCATCAGCCACGCCTGCCCATCATAAAATTTTATGAGGCTTCTTTTATGAATGAAGTTGCTGTTTCCTAATATCACTGCAGAAAGATAAATCGCTAAGAACCCATTGCCCCCAATAAAGTGCGTGAATGAATATGTAAAGATTGCAAGCGCTATTGTTAAAGCGGGGTACAGACCTTCAGTCTCAAGTTTGAGATTGTTGATCAGCCAACCAGAAATTCGCCCCATCATAAATCCAATGGCAGTGCCAATTATAAACTCTTTGAAAAATGATATCAACAAACCTGTTACATCCGTATGCCCGGTTGCGACAATACTGGTTAAAGATATTGTCAGGAAATATGCCATTGGATCATTGCTGCCGCTTTCCAGTTCAAGTACCGGCCGTAGGTATCCTTTTAAGCCAATACCTTTATTTCTTAAAATAGAAAATACAGCCGCAGCATCAGTAGCAGAGACTATGGCGCCCAGCAACAACCCTTCAACTAACGTGAAGCCAAACACGAAATGAACAAAGACACCAACTGAAATAGCCGTTAGAAAAACTACAATGGTCGATAATGCGATCCCCCGCGAAAGCACCGGCCTGATTGCGTTCCATCTTGTATCTAGCCCGCCGGAGAAAAGGATAAAATTTAACGCAATAACACCAATTAGCTGGGTCATCTTCGCATTTTCGAAATGAATTCTACCAATGCCTTCCG
>JBKJPO010000263.1:0-4858 GCA_046595095.1 Chitinophagaceae bacterium | reverse complement strand
CCCGGCGATTAATAGTTATTTGTTAATGCTCAGTAAATATCATACTTCTCAACCGTCCTATCTGTAAAAAACCTTGTAGTTGATCTTCGTTTTTTTTCTACGTTTATTAAAGTTACCCCATTAAACCAGGTTCTTATACATAGAATTAATTTGTAAGACATCTCGAGAAATCCCGTAGCCTAAACTTTCTTCCTGTGAGCATTTATAAATTATCAATTGAAATACCCGGATCTAATTAAATCGGACTATGGATTTCCCTTCTGAGAGTAATGTTTTAGTTTGAGTATCGAATTGCCATTTTAAAACCTACGCTTACAGTTAGCCATTACTTCCGCTGGCGTGTGCTTAAATATTCTATTCAGGAATTATCAATAACTTGGCGACTAAATATAATTTCGATGAAGTTTCTACTTTTTGTAATAATTCCTTTTTTATCTTTTCAGGCATTTAGCCAGGCATCATTATCAAGAAACAGGATAAGCAAGGCAGCTGATAAGCTCGAGCCGAAACTTATCGAATGGAGACGCGATATTCATGAACATCCTGAGCTTGGAAATAACGAGACCAGGACTGCAGCGCTTATCACAAAACATTTGCATAATCTCGGGCTCGAAGTTAAAACAGGTATTGCCTATACAGGAGTAGTGGCCATACTAAAGGGAGGTAAACCAGGGCCTGTAGTGGCTTTACGAGCTGATATGGATGCACTGCCGGTTGTGGAGCGTACACCTATACCATTTGCTTCTAAGGTGAGGACTCAATATAATGGACAGGAGGTGGGTGTTATGCATGCCTGTGGCCATGATACGCATGTAGCCATTCTTATGTCGGTAGCTGAAATACTTACCTCCATGAAAAATGACCTTAAGGGTACTGTGAAATTTATTTTTCAACCTGCAGAAGAAGGCGCACCATTTGGACAGCAAGGGGGTGCAGAACTCATGGTTAAGGAAGGGGTGATGGAGAATCCGCACGTGGACGCCATCTTTGGCCTACATATCAATTCCCAAACTGAAGTAGGAAAAATTACTTATCGCCCGGGAGGAACCATGGCAGCTGTAAATGACATGAAGATTACTGTCAAAGGAAAATCGGCGCATGGGGCAAATCCATGGAGTTCTGTGGATCCGATCGTAGTATCTGCGCAAATAATTAATGCTTTGCAAACCATTGTTAGCCGCAATCTCGAAATCGTAAAAAATGCAGGTGTGGTTACAATCGGTTCGATACATGGTGGCGTACGATCTAATATTATTCCCGAACAAGTAGAAATGCTTGGAACCGTAAGGGCTTTAACTGTCGAAGATGAGAAGATGATTATCGAGAGAGTAAAGACAATTTGTATAAAAACAGCGGAGGCAGCGGGTGCCACAGCCGAAGTATTGATTCCATACACTTCATCATATCCGGTTACTTACAATGATCCAATACTTACTGCAAAAATGTTGCCCTCATTAAATAGTTCAGCTGGAAATGAAAATGTATTGTTGGTTCCGGCGAGAACGGGAGCAGAAGATTTTTCTTTTTACCAGCAAAAAGCACCAGGACTCTTTATCCAGTTAGGTGGGATGCCCAAAGGCCAGGATTCAAAATTAGCTGCTTCCCATCATACTCCCGATTTCTTTATAGATGAAACTGGTTTAAAACTTGGAGTAATTACACTGGCCAACCTGGCGGTCGATTTTATGGAAATGCCCATAAAAAAATAATAAATTTCAACAAATTGGTAGAATGGCATGTTGGTTGAAAAGGATTGATGGTACTCTACTCCAGAGGAGTGACATGTCGGTAGAATGGCTGTAGTTGATACGAAGGATACCTTTAGATAAATGATTAATGAAATAGGAATACAGGTAATACCTACAGAGTTCGATGGAAATATAGCAGTTTGGAAAATGGAGAGAGCTTGAAAGGTTTAACTTCCCCTGTTGCCACCTGTTTTCACCAGCTTTTTTGCGAAACCTGCAGCTTTAGCAGGTTTACCACCTTTAGCAATAAATTTTGAACCTGAGGCATTATTTTTTGCATTATTTCCGCCTTTGCCTTTCTTGTTATTATTACCTGTCAACGACATAGTTAGTAAATTTTAATTGCAAATGTAAGCCTTTGCAATTATTTCAGTTTTTTACCGGTATCATCCATACTAGAGACCTCTGGATTGATGAGAATCCTGTAAGAGTAAGTTGATTTTATTCTAATGTATTTATGCCATATACAATCTCTCGGGGTTGGAATAAACGTGTCTCCACAACCCCAGGGGCTGAATTGATTAAAATCAAGTAGGTTTGGAAATTACTATCTATGACAAAAGAAACGCAGACCAAGAGCGAGATAAAATTCCTTGAAGGACCCCAGAGCAGGTGGAAGGATTTTAAATATACGGTTTCAGTAATGTTGGAGCTAATAAAGGGATTGCGTGCACTGCATTTTGTAGGTCCATGTGTCACTGTATTCGGATCGGCAAGGTTTAAGGAGGATCACATTTATTACCAGAAAGCAAGAGAACTCTCATCGGCAATCGCCAGTTTGGGTTTTACGATAATGACTGGAGGTGGACCGGGAATTATGGAAGCTGCTAACCGGGGTGCGAAAGACGTAGGTGGAAAGAGTGTTGGATGTAATATTGTTTTGCCTCATGAACAGTTTCACAACAAATACCTGGATAAATGGGTGAACATCAAATACTTTTTTATTCGTAAAACTTTGCTTGCAAAATATTCTTATGCATTTGTAGTAATGCCGGGCGGCTTTGGAACATTGGATGAATATTTTGAAGCCATCACGCTTATTCAAACAAAAAAGGTGAGTAATTTCCCAATAATAATTTTTGATAAAGAATTTCATAAGCATTTGCTGAATCATATTAAATCAATGCACGAAAGTGGAACAATTGCACAGGAAGATCTTCAATTATTCCTGGTTACAGACTCAGTAGAGGAGGCGATTGATTATATTAAAAAGAAGAGTATCGAAGGATTTGGTTTAAAATATTCATCCGGGAAAATCTCAAAACTGCCGAAGCCATTAAGTTGGCTGTTCGAACGTGATTAAATTAATGACCGGTATAATAATCATATCCCCGTTCATACCAATAATCTTTTGGGCGTTCATTGCTAAAAAAAATCGTACCGATTCTTTTCAGATGCTTAACTCCATACTTAACTGGGATGATTAAACGCAATGGGAAGCCCTGGTTTAATGGTAATGGCTGCCCGTTCATTTCATAACAAAGCAAAGTTTGCGGATGCATCATGCTGGGCATATCCAGGCCTACATAATAACCATTATCCGGGGTAACCAGTCCCGTATGTTTAAGTGCGGCTTCTTCGGTGAGCCCATATTTTTTCATAAAATCAATGAACTTAACACCACCCCAATGGGTAACCTGGTTCCATCCTTCAATGCATTTAAAATCGAAAATGATTTCGGTTTTCGGCATGGCTTTTATCTCACCGATAGGAATACGCAAAGTGTCGCCGTTGAGTTTTGCAACTTGCAGCACCCAACTTGCAGGATCAAAATTTTCTGACATTCCCGCTTTGCCATTTACCCTAACATTTTTCACCGCTGCTGAAAGCGGGTAAGTTTTAGCGAGCCTGTTACTGCTGAAAATGGCAGAGAATAAACCTTCATTAAAATTCAATACACTGCGAATTGGTTTTTCAGCACCCATTTCTTTCGGTTGTCTCCTCAACCATAACCAGGCTGCAATCGCAATGGCTATCAAAACAAAAAATACAGTAAATGATTTGATTGTGCGGCGGGCAATCTCTTTATCTATATTAGCATCAGCTCGGCTCATTTGTTTCAGTATTAACGGGTTTGGATGCATCTTTACCTTTCTCTACCTCGAAACCGGCAATCATGCCACGGAAATTATTCCATCCGGCGATTATTACCTGGATAATGTGCACCAGGAAGAATAGTGTGAAAAGTATGGTCAGGATAAAATGTTCGGCGCGCGCCCATTCATATCCACCAAGTATATAGCAAAGCCAGCCCAACTGCACGGGCTTGTAAATTGCAAGACCTGTGACGAGCGAACCAATGCCCATTATGATTACACCGGTATAGGCTAAACGCTGGGCGGCATTGTATTTTTTTTGTGGAGGTAAGCCTTTTCTTAGATGCAGGTCATGCAGGATGACCAGTAAACTTTCTTTGAGTGATTTCCTGTTTGGAAAAATCAATCTCCATTCACCGGAAATAAATAAGTACAGCACGTATGCCAGGCCGTTAATTGCAAAAAGCCACATGAAGAGGAAATGATAATTCATACCTTCTGCGAGGCGGAATTTGAAATTGAACGCTTCGTAAAAAGAATTGGGAAAAAATTTCAGGATGGTAGTATCACCCCAGCCAACACGGTAAACGTCATTGGCCCAGTATATAAGTAACCCACTCCAAATCATTATAGCAAGTACGGGGAAATTAATCCAGTGAAACCAGCGGATAGCAAGCGGATGTTTTGGTATAATTTTTTTCAATTTCCAATTATTTATTTGAACCGCTAAGACACCAGGTTTCGGAGGAACCCTAAGTTTAAAATATGCTTTTGTTTCTTAGAGCTCCAGTGTCTTTGTGGTAAATTGCTTATTGCGGCAGGGATAGTTTTACTGCCTGGGTGATCTTCAGATCCTTCTTATTTTGCACAAATGCTAAAACAAAAAATTTATCGGCTAATGGTGCTTTGCCAAAGCTAACCACAGATTCTTTCATTTCTCCTGATAAATCAAATGATTCAAGATCACGAACGATATTAATATGTTTCAATGTTCTACCACCATTCTCGCCATTCTTTACTTTCGTTATTGCGCCAGATTGTACGAGCGCAAAATTTATCACCTGGCCCCTGCTG
>JBKJPO010000217.1:0-4160 GCA_046595095.1 Chitinophagaceae bacterium | reverse complement strand
AATTTAACCACAGGGAAAATACATTACAGAGCTCCATACAGGATCATAATATCACTTAATTAAATTATAAAAATGTTTAGATTTTCACTTTTTCTTTTTTCACTCTGCTGCTTCACTTCATCACCTGCACAAAATAAAATAGTTCCTTCTGCAGTTGTTAGGGCTTCCGCAGACAGTATTTTATTTGCAAAACTAAAGTACAGGCTTGTGGGTCCATTCCGCGGTGGTAGAAGCGCGGCAGTTGCAGGTGATTTCAGGCAGAAAAACGTATTTTATTTTGGTGGAACTGGTGGTGGGGTATGGAAGACAAAAGACGGCGGAAGCAATTGGATAAATATTACAGATAAACATTTTGGGGGCTCCATTGGCAGCATTTCAATTGCTCCATCTGATCCCACCATTATGTATGTAGGCGAAGGTGAAAATACATTACGCGGCAACGTTAGTGAGGGCTTTGGTATCTGGCGTACAGATGATGGCGGCCGCAATTGGAGACATATCGGGCTTAAGGATACACGTCATATCCTGAGAATTGTCATTCATCCAAAAAATCCTGATATAGTTTGGGTAGCTGCACTTGGTCATTTGTTTGGCGAAAATGATGAACGTGGCGTTTATAAAACTGTGGATGGAGGTATAACATGGAAGCGCATTCTTTTCGCTGATCGACAGAGTGGAGCATTCGACCTTGTAATGGAGCCGGGAAATCCTTCCGTATTTTATGCCACAACGTGGACGGTTAAACGTTCCCCCTACAACCTGGAAAGTGGGGGAAAGGGTAGTGCATTATGGAAAAGTATTAATGGAGGCGAGACCTGGCAGAAGCTCAATGATAAAAAAGGTTTTCCGGGTAAAACTTTACTTGGGATAATTGGAGTTGCTGTTGCTCCTTCAAACCCCGACAGGATTTATGCAATTGTGGAATCAGAAAAAGGTGGTTTATTAAGAAGTGATGATGCAGGAGAAACATGGACCACAGTGAGCACTGATGCAAATATCCGCCAGCGTGCATGGTATTTCAGCAGGATATTTGTTGATCCAAAAAATCCCGATATTGTATGGGCACATAATGTTGGGCTCTATCAGAGTACAGATGGCGGTAAAACTTTTAAGGTTGTGAATACCCCGCATGGCGATCATCACGATATGTGGATCGATCCTGAAGATGGCAATAGGATGATCATAGCAGATGACGGCGGAGGGCAGGTGAGTTTTGATGGTGGCGCCAACTGGAGTACATATCAGAATCAACCCACAGCACAATTTTACCGTGTGTCGACGGATAATTTTTTCCCTTATAGAATACTTGGCGCACAACAGGATAATTCTTCTGTGCGTATTCTTTCGAGTACTCCAGGTAGTGATATCAACCAATCCCACTGGCAGCCAACGGCGGGTTTTGAAAGTGGATATATCGTTGCTGACCCATCAAATCCTGACATAGTTTATGGTGGAAATTATGGAGGTTTTATCAGCCGGCTGGATCATAAAACCGGGGAAAATCGTGCGGTAAGCGTATGGCCCGATAATCCACTTGGCTCCGGAGCCGAAACACACAAGTATAGATTTCAATGGAACTTTCCCATGTTTTTTTCTCCTCATAATCCAAAAAAATTATATGCGGCTGGAAACATGTTATTTGCAACAGAGAATGAAGGGGCCGATTGGACAGCATTAAGCGCTGATCTCACTACCAATGATAAGAGTTTACAAAAAGCAAGTGGAGGTCCCATCACGAAAGATAATACCGGGGTGGAAACCTATTGCACGATTTTCACGGCAACAGAATCAGCATTGGAAAAAGATCTGCTTTGGACAGGAAGTGATGATGGACTGATCCACATGAGCAAAAATGGGGGGCAGAATTGGGAGAATGTGACACCAGTTGGTTCTGGCAAACACATGATGTGGAATTGCGTGGAAACTGATCCATTTCAGAAAGGCACAGCTTATTTTGTAGGCACAAAATACAAGCTCGATGATTTTGCACCTTATATTTTTATGACGAAAGATTACGGCAAATCATGGACCAGGATAACTAATGGTATACCTCCCATGCATTTTACACGCAGTCTCCGTGCAGACAGAAGAAAGGCCGGAATTTTATATGCAGGAACTGAGTATGGAATGTTTATCAGTTATGATCATGGAAATTCCTGGAGGACATTCCAGTTGAACCTTCCCATCGTGCCGATAACAGACCTCGCTATTAAAAACAATGACCTCGTAATAGCTACGCAGGGAAGGGCTTTCTGGGTATTAGACGACCTTGGTGTTGTGCAGGAAGGAAATCCAGGCATCCTGAAAAAGAACCTGCACGTTTTTGATGTTAATGACAGCTATATCCGCACCGGATCACAAAATCTAACAGTAAAGAATGCAGGGATAAACTCGCCAAATGGTGTGGTGGTGAATTATTATATTAAGAATGAAAAAGATACCGGGATGGTGAACATTTCTATTCTCGACAAAAATAAAAAATTGATAAAAACATGGAGCACTACACCATCTGGTGATATTGCAAGGATTGAGTTAAACCAGGGTATGAATCAATTTGTATGGGATATGGTATATCTTCCTGCGGAAAAAGTTGATAGTATGATATTGTGGAGCGGGAATGTTCCGGGTCCCAAAGCTATGCCGGGCACATATTATTTCCGTATCAACACAACAAAGGATAGTGCAGAAGTTCCTTTTACCATCAGATCTAACCCTAACTTCAAAACGACCCTGCAGGAATACGAAGAGCAATTCAACTTCCTGCTTTCAGTGCGTGATAAATTTTCAGAGATACAAAAAGGAATAAAGAATATACGGGACCTCCGTAAACAGTTGAATGATTTTGGTGCGAAACAGGGTAAAGATTATCCGAAGGAAATTAAATCAGCTGCTGATACTATCATTAAGCAGCTCACAACAATCGAGGAAACATTATACCAGACAAAAGCTAAAAGCGGGCAGGATGTACTAAACTACCCGATACGGCTAAACGATAAAATTTCAGGTTTATATGGTTATGCTGCTTCAGGAAATTATGCACCCACCAAACAGGTTAAGGATGCTTACAGGGAATTATCTGCGCTTGCAGATATTGAGTTGATTAAGTTGAAAAAATTGATTGATGTTGACCTGGTAAAATTTAATCAAATGGTGCGGGAGAAACAATTGAATGTTATTGGAATAAAAAAAGAATGATTTTGAAGAGGCTTGAAGATGATCATCAGATCATTAGATCAGGTCTTCTCTCCTCAGTTCTCTTTATGGCTTCATCATGGCGCCACTCCTCGATCTTCGCATGGTTGCCACTCATTAAAATGTCCGGAACTTTCCAGCCTCGAAATTCTTCCGGCCTTGAATATACCGGCGGAGCCAGCATATTATCCTGGAAAGAATCAAATAGTGCAGATGTTTCATCATTTAAAACTCCAGGTAATATCCTTCCGATTGCATCTACCATTACTGCAGCTCCAAGTTCGCCGCCACTCAATACATAATCTCCTATAGATATTTCCATGGTTACAAAATGGTCTCTTACACGTTGGTCGATACCTTTATAATGCCCGCAGATCATGAGCAGGTTTTCTTTTAATGAGAGATTATTCGCTGTTCGTTGATCAAAGCGCTTGCCATCTGGCGTTAAGAAAATGATCTCGTCGTAAGATGTTAGAGTTTGAAGCTTTTCAATTGCATTAACCAGTGGTTCAATCATCATAACCATACCAGCACCGCCGCCAAACTGGTAGTCGTCCACCTGGCCGTGCCCGTAATTCGTATAATCCCGGAGGTTATGAATATTTATTTCAAGGAGCCCTTTTTCTTTCGCTCTTTTTAAAATTGAATGAGCGAAAAAGCTTTCCATCAATCCGGGAACAACACTTATAATATCTATTCTCAATGAAAATTTATTTTTTACTGAATAATATCTAAACTAGTGTTAAGTTAAGCATGAATTGTCCAATGGCGTCATTGCGAAGATAAATCCAAGGTACGAGGATTTCGATGAAGCAATCTCCATGATGCTGTCGGGGATTGCTTCGTTGGCTTTTAAAAAAAGCCGCCTCGCAATGACGGCTTAATCACGCTATATTATTCCTCACACAACACTAGTAAATGTAGAATTTATAAATCCAATGAATCCAAATTCCGTTTCTCCTTTTTTG
>JBKJPO010000166.1:0-6317 GCA_046595095.1 Chitinophagaceae bacterium | reverse complement strand
TGGAAAGAAAAAAGTATTAATGGATAATCTTTATTGTCAAAATTTATTCTTCTAAAATTGCAGGGTCTCGATTTGGTTTATTTTCTGCAGCAGCTTTTCGTTTAGTTGCATCCAGGAATTTAAACAACGCATCATTGTCTTCTATAAATTGGCTGAGCTTTTCCCCCGGGGTTTTGCCATCCATATTTTATATTGTAGATCCTTAATATGTTGTGGAGTATCATGCATCTTCAGAATAGATCAAAGATATTAAGTTTTAAAGATTTGGTCCAATCATGAAGGTAGCGCCAGTACAAGTTTGGAATTTCTGCAATATGCCTGATATCAGCTTTCTTACATGAAACAACATTTCATTCTTTCCAGCTATTATTTGCAATATTCATATCCGGAAATACCTGGTCCGGATCAATGGCAACTGAGTTTATTTTTTCCGTTGTATTTAATCGGACAGTGTGGATGATATTATTTTGCCAGATTTCAACAGGGATGTTCATCCTGACCTTTTTTCCACCTGGTAATTCGTACTCGAGTATTACCGGCATAGCCATCTGATACATATTTTCTATACTGATGAGTGCGCCTTTAGCCGGATCATTATCAACATACTTAACCCCTGCGATACGTTGATCGAGACGATAGTTCTCAAAAATCATTGACCGCCAGAACCATGACAGGTCCTCGCCCGTTACGTTTTCAATGGTATGAAAAAAATCCCATGGTGATGGATGTTTATAAGCCCAGCGTTCAATGTAGGTTGTAAAAGCGTAATCGAATCTTTCCTTACCAATAATGTGATTACGCAGTAATAAAAGTGCATACAGCGGTTTAAAGTAAAGTGCCCAACTGATATTATCTTCCTTCATTGCATCGGGGCCAAGTAAAATTTTTTCTGATGATGGCCCAAACATAACTTTATACAAGCCTGCATTGTCTTTTGAAACAGGTTGGCTGTATTCTCCATTATTAAAATTATCTGTTGAGATAGAGTTAATGAACATATTGAAACCCTCATCCATCCAACCATATTTGCGCTCATTACTGCCCACAATCATCGGAAACCAGGTATGACCAAATTCATGATCTGTAACTCCCCATAATCCATCCTTCTTTGCCTTAAACCCACAGAAAACAATACCGGGATACTCCATTCCGCCAATATTGCTCGCAACATTTACTGCCGAAGGATAGGGATAAGGAAACCATTTTTTTGAATAATGTTCGAGGCTCGCTTTCACATATTCGGTAGACCTGCTCCAGGCTGTATCTCCCATTGATTCTGCAGGATAAACACTTGTGGCAAAAGCGATTTTTCCACCAGGTAAATTCATCTTTGCTCCATCCCAGATAAAACTTTTCGAGGCAGCCCAGGCAATGTCTCTGGCATTCGTGATCTTATAATGCCATGAAAGTGTAGGCCTTCCCGTTATAGAAGCCGATTTCTCCACATCAGCCAGGGAGCGGATAATCATTGTTTTGTCGCTTTGCCTGGCAGCATTGTATCTTTTTAAATGTTCCGCATTCAGCACATCTGCCGGGTTAAGCAATTCTCCCGAGCCGATCACCACGTGGTTTGAAGGGGCTGTAATTGTGTAATCAAAATCACCGTAATCAAGGTAAAATTCACCTGCTCCAAGGTAAGGTAAAGTATTCCATCCTTCAAGATCATCATACACAGCCATACGTGGAAACCATTGAGCTATAGAATAAATTTTTCCGTTTTTCGTATTTAAAATGCCCATACGATCTGCTCCTTGTTCCGGAATGTTGAAGCTGTAATTGATTTTTATCTTGATTGATCCGCCATTTGCGTTCATTGCAACCGGAAATCGTACCTGCATGCGTGTATCCGTGATGGTATATGGCAGATCAGTTTCTTTGGAAAGTTTACCAGCGCCCGTTAACAGTTTTACAGAACTGATATTATTTCCTCCTTCAAATGGAGAGGCGGCATTTCCATAACGACTAGGCGTAGTTGCCGGAAGCTTTGCACGACCACGAGAGTCTTGGTTAAATAAGTTCTGCTCCAGGTATAGCCAGGCAAAAGACAGTTTTTGCGGACTGTTGTTTGTGTAAGAAACGATCACCATTCCCCTTATCTCATCTTTCTGATCATCAAGTATGGCATTGACCTGGTAATTTGCCCTATTCTGCCAGTATTTTGGTCCGGGTTCACCACTTGCAGATCTATATTCATTTCCGGCGCCTGGATAAAACATAGGTGCGAACAGTTGGTGTGGATTATAAATTGATTGCGAGAGAGCCGGGATACTATAAAGTATCAGCATGGCAAAAATCAGCTTTTTCAAATGCGTTTTTTTAATATCGAAAGTAAAAATTTTACTGAACTGTCTATCCGAAAATTGATGATTGGAAAATTTGTAGGAATAAAATGCCGGTTAAGCTGATTATTTTAAAGACTCAAGCAGATTTCTTCCTTCCGACCGGATCCGCTCATCATCTTCTGTTTTATTTGGAAAAGTCATCATGGTCTTAAGAAGTGGGATAGCTTTACTCTCTTCCTTATTCTTGCGATATGCTTTTGCAAGCTCAAGATAGTTTAGTAAGAAAGTAGGTTCGAGCGACCTGGCTTTTTCATAAGCAATAATCGCATCACCATAAGTGCCTTTGGGAATACCGCCATAAAATATTTTAGCTGCAGTACGTTCAAATCCATTGAGGTTGCTCAATTCAAAATACCATTTCCCTACTACATGCCATGCTTTGAAATTGTTGGGATTGTATTTAAGGGAAAGATCAGCATACTTTTTAATATCCTTAACCGCTCTAATCTTTTCTTTTGTGGTTCCGGTCATTGCCAGGCGCCCCATCACCATCGACATCACAAAGTTAGCTTCCGAATTCTGTGGAGCAACACGTAACGCAAGTTCAGCATAAGTTTTAGCTGCTGCAAAGTAATCGCGCATTTTATTCTTTTGAGATTTATTTCTTGCCCCGATGCGGCTACATAGCTCACTGCATTTTGTTAGTGCAATAATGTTGATTGGTTGGATTTTCAGAATCTCTTTGTATTTGGCAAGTGAATTAAGTTCCTGAAAATTTCTCTCCATACGTTCGGCTTCCCGAATCATCTCAGGAATATTCTGCGCTTGTAAAATTTGATGGCTGCAAATAAGTAATAGAAAGCTGATAAAAAATTTCGGGCAATGCATTTATTAAAATGTTTTAGTCCATGTAATACCAAGAGAACCGCTTATCCCGGGAATTCCCGGTTGCAGTTTAATAATTTTTACCGTAATGCTGTGCAGGAATGGATATGCGGCATGTGCATCCTTTCCTATTTGCATGGCAACCGTTTCAAGTAAAGGTGTGGCAATTTTCATGCGATCCTCCACAAGGCTGAAAACATTAACATAATCAACGGTATCAATGATCTTTTCAACAACTTCCTTAGTTTCCTCCCAGGAAATATCAACATCAACCATGAATTCACTTCCCAAAATTTTTTCTTCTTCATAGATACCATGAAACGAATAAAATTTCAAATTATGTAAATGTATGTGTAACAAAACTGTTTTATTTGATTTGTAACCTTTCCCGTTTTCCGTTTCTCGCTGAGCTGTTTCCGTTAGTAGCTTAGAATACCAACAACAAAATAAATAAACAAGAAACGAAAAAGGAGAAATCTAAGAATTATAAGCCTTTCGCACTAAGATATCTTTCTGCATCGAGAGCCGCCATACAACCACTACCAGCCGCGGTTACAGCCTGTCTGTAAATTTTATCCTGTATATCTCCTGCAGCAAATACACCTTCAATATTTGTTCTTGTTGTGCCAGGGATCGTTTTTACATAACCACTTTCATCCATCTCCAGCCATCCTTTAAAAATCTGTGAATTTGGCTCATGACCAATAGCTACGAAGAATGCACTAACAGGGATTTCCAACTTTTCACCTGTTTTGTTATTCTTGATTCTTACTGCATGTACTTTTGTATCTCCAAGTATTTCATCGGTTTCAGAATTCCAGTACAGTTTAATATTTGGTGTATCAAAGACGCGTTGTTGCATCACTTTGCTGGCACGCATGAAATCTTTTCTAATAATCATATGGACCTTACTACATAATTTAGAGAGATAAAGCGCTTCTTCCGCTGCAGTATCCCCGGCCCCTACTATCATCACTTCTTTTCCTTTAAAGAAAAATCCATCGCACACGGCGCATGCACTTACTCCATGTCCATTGAGCCGTTGTTCGCTTTCGAGCCCAAGCCATTTTGCACTTGCTCCCGTGCTGATGATTACTGCATCGGCTGTGATCCATTTCTCCTCATCTATCTGAACTTTTAAAGGCTGACTTGCAAAATCAACATTTGTCGCAAGGCCATACCGTACATCGGTGCCCATTCTTGATGCTTGTTTTTCAAAATGAACCATCATATCCGGCCCTTGCACACCATCGGGATAACCGGGGTAATTTTCAACTTCGGTTGTGATTGTAAGCTGGCCACCAGGTTGAATGCCCTGGTACAAAACCGGTTTCATATTTGCCCTCGCTGCATAAATTGCTGCAGTATAGCCAGCCGGTCCCGAGCCTATAATCAGGCAGTGAACATGTTCTGATGGATTCGAATCAACACTTGTATTCATCTTGAATTCCCTATTTATTTTTTTTGTAAAAAACATCCCGAAGTTAAGCATATGGCCGCAATTTGAACATTGGGTTCATCAACGAATTATCAATGTCCTTGAGGCAGAAGCATAACCACAAAAAGCGCCAAGAGCTCCATTGGAAATATTACCTGTAACCTTACCAGGAGAAGCAAATGGATTACCAATACTCTGATACGCGAATTCCATTGTGCTCCAAAAGCGATATGTGGCCTTATCGATATTGCTTATCTTAAGCGTTACGGTATCTCCTTTACGAAAATAATTATCTTCATATGGGATCATATTATTCCTGTCGACGCCCGGGTCTACACGAATTTCATAGGTGGTTCCATCAATGAATTGGTCATCATAAACAGAATTTTCCCCGGGTAAAAAAGGTCCTTTGTTCTTTTTCGTATAATATCGTACGTAATTTCCAAGACCCGGAGGATCGGTTGCGCGTACACGTAAAATAACTTTGTTGGTATCAGGGTTCAAGGGCGCAGGTATCCAGAATAATGTATCAGGTTTTTTTGCAAGAATAGGAATGCTTGTGTTTGCAGTATATTCTTTGCCTCCTGCTTTTATCATCAGGCTATATGTTTTATCCAATTGTCCAAGAAATGCAGAAGCTAATTGTGCCGTATCGATTGAATAAAAATAGATCCTGAATCCAGCTGCAGAGTCGATGGAGTATTCCCTCAATTTATGCGTGGAAATTCCATTTGACATGAAAACCTCAGCCCCATGTACAAATGCCCTGGCGAGTAAAACTGGTGATATCTGGGAAAAAAAACTAAAGCTTTGAGTGAGGATCACTACAGGCGCTTGCCCATTTTCGATTGATGCGTCAACAACCAATAAATCAGTTGCTTCTTTTAATTCAAAATCAATATTTTTCTCGCATGAGGAAAAGATGACCATGCTAATCAATAATGCCAAAACGGATTTCATAATCTTTGTAAAAATACTTAATAAATTTTTAGGATAGCTCCTCGCATAATTCAGTTTACTTAACAAATATGTTAATGATGATCCTATATTAGTCTTCTTCAAAACAAAAAATACCCAATTTTGGGTATATGTTTCATCAAACCAAAATCAGAAATTTGTACCAATTAAGCAGTTTACCAAAACTAATTACATGGCAAAGGCGGGTTTTTCCATATGGGCAGCGTAAGCTGCCCTTTATCTTTCCTGAATTTTTAAGCAGTTGGATTGACAGCAGTTTCTTCCCAGTGATTATTCATAAAATCTCATCCCGCTTATTCTGCATTTGAATCACGCACATAAAAAACCGTCCCGCTTTGGGCAGGACGGCTACAAATTATTTCAAAAAGATTCTTTAATTAACCCAGGTAGGCTTTAAGTGCACTACTGTAGCGGGCTTTCTGCAAACGTTTGATTGCTCTCTCTTTAATCTGGCGGATACGCTCTTTTGTTAAGTCATATTTCTGCCCAATCTGTTCGATCGTTACTCCATTTTCACCATCAAGGCCAAAATAAGCGTTTACGATCTCGGCTTCACGTGGGCTTAGTGATTTTAATACCCGGCGAATTTCATTCTTCAAAGAATCGTGCATTACATCTTCATCTGTCTCATCAGCACCTTTCAAAAGGTCGCCCATAGCCACGTCTTCGGCTTCATGCACGGGTGCATCAAGTGAACTGTGGCGGGTATTGCTTTGAAAAATATTGTTGATCTC
>JBKJPO010000099.1:0-6187 GCA_046595095.1 Chitinophagaceae bacterium | reverse complement strand
CACTTTTGGAATATCATTTACAGTAATGGTATTTTCAAAAGTATCACTCACACAAAGCCTGTCATTTATAACGTAAAGTGAAATTTTATAATTCCCGGGAGTGTTATACGTATGCGGTGGTGGATTCTGTAAAGTGGAAGTAGAATTGTCCCCAAAATCCCAATGCCATTCTTTTATGGTACTATCTCCCCCATTACTTCCATCCTGGAAATTGATGGCTCCACCTACGCAGACTTCATCAGGATTCTTCATGTAAAGAGCTTGCGGCCTCGGATGAATCCTATCATATGTTTTTACCAGGGACTTCGTGCATCCGTTACCGGAAGTGATAGTAATCGAAACAGTGTATGGCCCAGTGGCTCTGTAAACATGTATGGGATTTTTCAATGCAGATGTATTCGAGACACCAGAACCGGGATCTCCAAAATTCCAGAAATAGGTAAACTGGCTTTCGGTACCATCTTGTATAGAGCTATTATCGCTAAATTGAACCGCAGCGTCTGGAAGGCAAGCTTCATTGGAAGTAAAATCCGGAACGGGCAAAGGATCAACTTTCACTGGTATCGTAGTGTCTTTAGCACAACCCAATGAAGTAGTGACTGTAAGGTTTACATTATAAGTTCCGGCATTAATAAATGTATGTGTGAATGGTGCATTGCTCGACAAGTTACTGTTGGGAGATCCATCATTGAAATTCCATACCCACGAAACAATATTTCCAGATGGTGTAGATGACATATCAGAAAAAGTGATCGCCTGTGTTTCACATTTTAGTGTGGATACCGTAAAGCTTGAAATGGCGAATCCTGCCACTGTGATAGTCTGCTCCGCAGAATCCGAACATCCGGCTGTACTTGTATACTTATATTTAATTAAATGCATACCCGGACCTGCTGAAGCTGGGTCAAATAGTCCTGATGTATTTACTCCTGGTCCGGTAAAGACACCGGTACCTGGCAAATTACCTGCAATCGAAGTTTGCGTGATCTGAAAAGGTGTTGCATTGACACATACAGTTGGTAACGCAGTAAATATTACTCCCGGCTTTGCATTTACTACAATATCCTTACTGATTTCATCCACGCAAGTGCCCCCGGAGAAGGACCTCATCCTGACCCGGTAATTGCGTGTAGCCGGTGTAGTAAACTCTGCATATTTATGACTGTAAATGAAACCTGGTGAAGGCGTATTATCAGTATCAAATACGGTGGGATTGTTTGAAAAATCCCAATACAGTTCTACCTTGGTAATGTTTCCAAAGTCAACTGTGGAATTATTCCTGATGCGAATAGAATCATTACTGCATAAACTATTTGGATTCAACACTGTAAATTGGGCATCAGGAATTGATCCGTTGACAGAGAAGGATTTTACTAAAAGGGAATCGCAGCCTTTATTACTCGTAACCAACAGCGAAACATTATACACGCCTACTGCGCTATAGAGATGTTGAGGATTTTTGATTGTTGAGGTATTTAATGGACCTGAGCCCGGATCACCAAAATTCCATAAATATGTAAATTGAGCCTGGCTTCCATCAGCAATCGTACTGGTATCAGTAAATTGTGCAAATGCATCAGTGAGACAAACTTCCGGTGTAATGTAACCTGTGCCTGGAACCGGGTTGATCACTACCTGTTTGGTATCAATATTACTCAGGCAGGCTTTATTTGTTTCAACAGATAAAGTCACAAAATAAGTTCCCGTAGCAGCATAAGTATAAGTGAATGGATTGCCATTTGCAAGGATGAAATTGTTACCGTCTCCCATATTCCATTTCCACATTGTTATACTTCCTGCAGCTGTTGTGGAAGCATTGGTAAAGGTGACCGCTTCATTTCTACAACCTGGTGTTGTGCTGGTGAATTGTGCTATTGGCAATGGATTTATTATCACCTGCTTTGCAAGTGTATCGGAAAAACAACCCTTATCATGTTTCACATAAAGTTTTATTGTAAAGGAACCTGCAGTTGCATAAGTATGGGTTGGATTTTGAATTGTAGAGGTCTGGCCATCACCAAAATCCCAATGCCATTCGGTTAGCGTGTTGCCTTGCCCGTTACTCTGGTCCGTAAAAACACTTGGCTGATTAAGACAAAACTCAGGATTCACATTAAAAGCTGCAGTTGGCTGAGCAAATACCTGGTTAAGTATTTTGGTTGAGTCTTTTACACAACCGCGAGTACTAGTTACTGTAAGTTTTACATTAAAGGGACCTACAGTACTGTACGCATGCTGTGGATCTTTTAATGCCGAAAAGTTTACCGCTCCAGATGAAGGTTCGCCAAAATCCCACAAATAAATTAGTGAAGCTTGTGTTCCATCTGTTATAGTACTTAGATTAGTAAATTGGGTCATCCCATTTGGCAGGCATGCAGCGGTAAAACTGTAATCCGCGAAAGGAAAAGCTCCTATTGTAACCTGGTTCGAAGCGAAAAGACTCTGGCACCCACCGGCACTCTCTACTTTGAGCGTTACAGTATATGTCCCTGGTGAAGTATAAATATGTGTTCGGTTTGGGTTTGCTGTTACTGTATCTCTTATTCCATCTCCAAAATCCCAGAACCACTTTGTAAGCGTACCACTGCCTGCGGCGAAAGAAGAATCCGTAAAATTAATTGGTTGTCCAACACAGCGTGGGAAAGAGATGCCGTAATTGGCGGTAGGGGGATTTGAGATCAAGACTTGTCGCGAGACAGTATCTCCAAAACATCCAACATTAGTTACAAGTGATAATTTGACTGTATAATTTCCTGGCGCTATGTATCGATGTGCCGGGTTTTTTATCGTGCTTGTACTGCCATCTCCGAAATCCCAATACCACCTATAGGCATAGTTTCCATTGGTAAATATTGTTGAGTCTTTAAAGTAGGCAGAATCACTTACACAACCGCTATGAACTAAACCAATTGTTGCATTAGGCTGCGGGAAAACATATAAGGTATCATCTTTAACCTGTAAATTACCGCATCCATCCGAACCGGATGTACCTGCGGTGATTGAAACAGGAAAATTCCCAACCGGGTATGTATATAATCCCGGAAGTTTATAGCGCCAAACCTGCTTTCCGTTGATGAGGTAAGTAGAATCAAATACCGGGTTAGGTTGGGTAACATTTGGTGTTTGAAATCCATAAAAATTCCAGAATAACGACGTTGGCATGAACGGATACGTAATGGAAAAAACAAACGGTGTTCCAGAACAAGCTGTATTGGTTCCAGAGATATTCAATGGATTAAGCGGAGAAATAAAATTAAAAAGATCCCGGATATTTGTTCCGGCATTGTAACCATAAGATTCCGCAGGGCCATATCCATAAGCGATGGCATTAAAACCGGAATCTGCTAATAAAGTATGTGCGCCGGCATTCACATTTACCTGCGCATATGCATAACCGGGATCCTGGTTGTGTGTCTGCCACCCGGATACGGGTACTCCATCTAACCTAACCGAATTAATCGCTGCTATTTTAATTACAATATTTATCCAGTGATCAAGGATATTAAAACGGTTGGTTGAGTTGAGTGTGATCTTGTCAATTGTTTGTTCCACTGAACTGAGGTAGATCATTTCGGGATCGCCCCATCCCGAATTTGTCGTGTGCCTGTTACCGCAAGTAGGATTATTAATATTCAAAGCTGCCGTAGTAATATATTGTGCAACCATAATAGGTTGATCAGCTTCAATACGATTGGGGGTATTAGAAACCGGGATATCATAATAAAAATTATTGATGAGTCCCGAAATTGGTAAGCCATTCACCGTCACATTCGTTAATGGATCGGCCACACAGATCCTGAAAAAATTATTTGGTAACTGTGCTGTAGGTACTGTAAGATATTTTTTCCCCCATGCGCTTCTCGGGAATGCCTGCTGGATAAAATTATCAGCTGATGTCCCCTGGTTTGCGCCACAATTTATATTTAGTTTGCCGCTTCCCGAAAACACAGCAATCTTTTTACAACTCCCATTTCCAGAGCTTATAGACCGGACCTTAGATCCCGTAAGATCAACGCCTGTCAAACCGGTTAATGTGCCCATTACATTATACACCTGGCCTTGAGTAAGATTAACAGTAAATGGGGTTCCCGCAACCTGCCCTCCTATTGTTGTTGCTGAAGGAGTGATTTCAACAGATGTGGTTCCGGTATCCGTTGCCACAACAAAGAAAAACCCATTTGAATTAGCCTGGTTTGATCGTTGAGTATAGTTAATTGAATAATATTCCTTGCCTAAAGTATTAGTTGGAAATAATAGCGAAGCTGCAGATACATTTGAATTATATATGTGAGAATAGGCTACTACAGGTTTAGTTGCAGTGATATGGATACCGCGATTATAAATGCCTTCTCCCGGGAGCCTGGCATCCTGTGTACCTGTTTTCGGAATAGGCTGGGATTCAAAAATGGTGTTAGGTGCCAGGTTATTATAGTTAATTACATAGCCTACACCCGGAATTTCAACCTTAATATTTGTCACTTCGGTCCCGATTGCAAAATAAAGAACCATGTCCTGAGTATTACCGCCATAGCTCACATGGTACCCATACCCTACCCAGAAGTCAGTGCCTTTATTTGAAAAATCCTGCCCAAATGAATTACAAAAAGAAATTAAAACAACGATGACCAGGGCAAATTTTTTCATGAAGTGAATTATGATCTCTAGGAGTTTGCAATATAATGAAAATGAGATAGAGTAAAGATGCTGAAGGCCTCAATAATGCTGCTTTGACTCCACTCTTGATTCTGATCCTGGCCATTAGACTCTTGAAAATGCAAATAGTTTGATGTGCAATTCATTTTCCATTAAAGAAAAAAACGCCGCATAGAAATGCGGCGTATTGTTAAGAACCTAAAAACCAGGCTCTGTAACCCCCAAAGAAAACGAGTTCAATATGTTTAATAATTTTTATAGCTGACTATCTGATGTTTATGGCCCTGCCCCTTCTGTTCATTACTTCATTTGGCGAAATTGGTACCAGTATCATTTGCCCGTATCTGGTCTTTAGGTCCGGAAACAAAAATGACCTTAGCACGCTGGTAATTTCTGAAAACAACATGGGAGAATCTACCATCCTTTTCCCTGCGATAACTGTGTTATTTTTCTTTTGCATTGAAGCTGTTTTGAAGTTTTAATTTCTTAATAATAGCCCATGCTTTTACTAGCCCGACTATTGGTTAATAGTTTATCAATTCTTTTCACGTATAAATGTGTAAGGGTTAATTCCAGTATAGACATCATTCCTGGAAAATACCTGCGGGTATTGGAATATTCTAACTGCTGTATTTGTAGTAAATAAATTAGATAAATGGCTAGCCCCTTTAAAACTAACAGTGGCAAGACCTGGCGAAGAAATGGAGAATCCCCTTAAAGAATATAAGGAGAAAGTGAGGCACACAAGTAATGTTTGCCCAATTTGGGTAAAGTTTTTATTCATTTCTTCTTGGGTTTGAGGTTACCTAAGTTACAATCCGTTTTGGCAGTTGCTCCTTAGATCATCAGGTTCTCATTAAGCCCCGTACACCGGGATTGAAATTTTTTCGCAAAGTGAAAATGTTCGAGGTAACGTCCATTTTTCATTTACTGGCACAAACATAGAGTAGTTTTTCGGAATCTGCAATACCGTAAATTTACGGACAATCGAGTAAAACTACATTATTCAACAAAAACAGGAGAACATTGAATATTTTCAAATCAAATGTGCAGATATCATAGAAATCCTCTATGGATACCGCAAAAAGTTTTGAAATATATTTTTAACAAATTGAAACCTCAGGGGAAATGTATGCCTTTTACTCAAAATCCCCTATCCACTAAACGTAAAAAAAAACTCTTGCGAGGCTGAGATTTAAAAACCTGTTGGCATTTATTACCTGGTAAAGGGCAGTTGAAGTTCACAATAATCAACCAACTCAAAGGTGGCTCGTTGCTAAGTACAGTTCCGAGATTGGCAGATTATTAAGAAGTAATGAAAATTTAGACTTCCTGCCAGACTCTCGGAATTTTCCTGGAATCTAACGTCTGAACTAACTTAATCCATAATTTTTTGTGCATTCATTTTTGCGCCACTTTGTCAAGGATATAAGAAACCTCAGGAGGCAAAAAAGATTCATTCGACCATAGGCTTGTAAATGTATCAAATACTTCTTAGGATGGGTTAATTTTAGGATTCAAACATTAATGTTTT
>JBKJPO010000103.1:0-6619 GCA_046595095.1 Chitinophagaceae bacterium | reverse complement strand
GCTGGTAGAGCTGGCATGAAAGACGGGCTTTACCTCCCTCTATACCGGGATTCACATAAAACTGGAACAGGCAATGGCAAGGCATCAGCCGCATCTCCGGCAGATCGGCCACATTCCATGCGCTGATGATGAGTCTCCTGCTATCCGGGTTTGATTTTATTTGTTTGATGAGGTCAGTTACCTGGTCCACAGTCCGTCCATTTGCACCTTCCCAACTCCGCCATTGTTTACCATAAACCGGCCCCAGGTCACCGTTTTCATCAGCCCACTCATCCCATATTCTCACACCATGTTCTTTAAGGTACCTGATATTGGTATCTCCCTTAAGAAACCAGAGGAGTTCATGAACTATACTTTTGAGATGCAACTTTTTAGTAGTCACTAAAGGAAATCCTTTAGCCAGGTCAAACCTCATTTGGAATCCAAAAACACTTCTTGTCCCGGTGCCTGTTCGGTCTGGTTTATCAGTGCCTTTTTCAAGAATGTGTTTTAATAGCTCAAGGTATTGCTGCATGTCTGCAAAATAAGTGCATTTCGCGGAAAGGAACTTATTCAACATCTAATCATCACCAGGTGCAGGATCAATAATTCTATAGATCATTTACCATTAACCACCGCCCATTAATCATTGCCTTTAAGTATCTTTACCAGCTAATTTTCTAATATGAGCCGGAAGGGTAAAGTTTTGGTGGCAATGAGTGGCGGTATCGATAGTACTGTGGCTGCCCTCATGCTCCATAAAGAAGGTTACGAAGTGATCGGTATTACAATGAAAACCTGGGACTATGCAGCCAGCAGCGGGGGTTCAGGCAAAAAGGAAACCGGTTGTTGCAACCTTGATAGTTTTAACGATGCCAGGCAGGCTGCGGTTAATCATGGTTTTCCCCATTTTATACTGGATATCAGGGAAGAGTTTGGTGATTTTGTTATAGAAAATTTTGTTGATGAATATATAGCCGGGCGTACCCCTAATCCATGCGTGATGTGTAATACGCATATTAAATGGCGGGCATTATTGAAACGTGCAGATGCGCTGGATTGCGAATTTATTGCTACGGGCCACTATGCGCAACTGCACCAGCATTCCAATGGCAGATATTTTCTTAGAAAAGGGATTGATGAAACCAAGGACCAGAGTTATGCGCTTTGGGGTTTGCAACAAGACCTTCTTGTCAGAACATTACTTCCACTTGGTACCTACCGCAAAACCGCTATCCGCCAAATGGCACATGATTTTGGTTACCCGGAGCTTGCTAAAAAAAGCGAGAGCTATGAAATTTGTTTTGTACCTGATAACGATTACCGTGGCTTTCTAAAACGAAAAGTGGAGGGGCTTGAAGCCAGGGTCGCTGGTGGCAGTTTTGTTGATAAGCATGGAAATATTCTTGGCAACCACAAAGGATACCCGTTTTATACAGTAGGACAGCGAAAAGGTCTTGATATTGCACTTGGTAAACCAGCTTTTGTTACACATATTTACCCTGAAACTAATACCATTGTACTTGGCGAAGAAACCGATCTCAATGAAACTGAGATGCTGGTTACAAAAATCAACTGGATGAAGTATCCATGTATCACTGAGGATATGGAAGCAATTACCAAAATCCGTTACAAGGATAAAGGGGCTTTATCAAAACTCAATGCATACGAAAACGGGGTAAAAGTTCGTTTTTACGATAAGGTAAAGGGTATTGCGCCGGGGCAAAGTGCTGTATTTTATGAAGGTGATGATCTGATCGGGGGTGGAGTAATCCAACGTTCCGAGCAGCTTTTTGGCTTTTAATCACCTCTCTGAATAATTAAATATAACTTAGGATCTATGAGAAAATTACTCGTTCTGGCAATCCTTGTTTGCACAGCATTGTTTTTTAAAGCCTGTAAAAAATCTACAATAGATTTTGACTCCGCTGCATTGAATGAATACTTTCCATTACAGGTAGGCAAGTACGTTACTTACAATCTTGATTCAACTGTATACATCAATTTCGGGCTGCGTGATACCATAATCAAATACCAGGTTAGGGATATGGTGGATGCCATCATTGCCGATAATTCAGGCAGGAAAGCTTACAGAATTATCAGGAGTATTCGTAAGAATTCAACCCAGGCCTGGGTTGGCAACAATACTTTCCTGGTGGTACCTCTAACCAACTCTATCGAATTCGTTGAGAATAATTTGAGGTTTGTAAAATTAAAGCTCCCGGTAAATGAAGGGTATTCATGGAAAGGCAATTCATTTATTGATACATATTCCCTCACATCGGATGTAAAATACCTTGATGACTGGGATTACACCTATGAGAAAGTAGGACAGCCATTGCAGTTAGGGACTTTTGTACTGGACAGTACGCTTACGGTTAAACAACGTGATGAATTTCTTGGGCAAAATCCTTCAAATCCTGGTACGCAATACGCAGAGAAGAATTACAGTGTTGAAAAGTATGCGAAAAGAATTGGCCTTGTGTACAAAGAATTTCTTCATTGGGAATACCAGGGACCACAGCCTGGGCGTGCCGGATATTATAACGGTTATGGAGTGAAACTCACGATGATTGATCATAATTGATGAGATAAGATTCGTTCGTTACGAGAACTTCATTTTTTTATGCCGACTGCGCTAAGGAGCAGGGATTGCAGAGAAGTAGTATCCTGTTGACATTGAGCTTGCGCCTTCCACCCATCAAGTTACTCATCGCCCCGAACCATTTACCCACATTATTCGTTATTTTTACATGAGTAAACGAAGAGTTAAATCAACCCATATGAAAATAATTTTATGCCTGGCCATTGCTTTTTTGATTTCGATAAATGAAAATGCTGATGCACAATTTTCTAAGTACATTATCAGGCTCAAAGATAAAACGGGCACTCCTTTTACGATCAGTAATCCTTCGCAATATCTTTCTGTTAAATCTATCGCGCGCCGCAGCAGGCAAAACATCGCGATTGATGAAACAGACTTGCCTGTTCTAAAAAGATATGTCGACAGCATCAGGCTTGCCGGTGCAGTTACCATATTAAGTACCTCAAAATGGCTTAACCAGGTTTGCATTCAAACTAACGATGCTACGGCATTGACAAAAATTGCAACCTTCCCATTCGTGATCTCAAGCCAACCAGTGCGAAGAACATTGCCTGGTGAGCAAAGAGTTCAACCCAAATTCAATGAAGTTATAACACCCTCCATTGCGTCACGTACTGAACGCAATGCCGCTGATTATTATAATTATGGCAATTCTGCAAACCAGATCAAAATTCATGAAGGTGAATACTTACATAACCTTGGTTTCCATGGCGAAGGCATGTTGATGGCGATAATGGACGGTGGCTTTTTCAATTATCTTTCAATCACAGCTTTTGATAGCGCAAGATTAAATGGCCAGGTAAAGGAAACTTATGATTTTGTAAAAAATGAAACCAGCGTAAACGAAGATGATGCACACGGCATGCAATGCTTTTCAATTATTGCAGGCAATTGGCCGGGTGGTCTCGTAGGAAGTTCTCCACGGTCTGATTTTTATCTTTATCGTACCGAAGATGTAGCCTCAGAATATCCTATCGAAGAACAAAACTGGATAGCCGCTGCTGAAAGAGCTGATAGCATTGGCGTTGATGTATTTTCCACTTCACTTGGGTATACAACTTTTGACAATCCTGTATTCAATCATACTTATGCGGAAATGAATGGTAATACAACTATGATTACTAAAGCTTCCGATTATGCTTCCAAAAAAGGAATTATTGTGGTAACTGCAGCAGGAAACGAAGGCAATAGTAGCTGGAGGTATATTTCAGCACCGTCGGATGCGGATAGTTGTGTGACGGTAGGTGCTGTAAATGCAAGTGGGTCAGTTGCAAGCTTCAGCAGTTACGGTCCATCGAGTGATGGACAAGTGAAGCCAACAGTTGCTTCAGTAGGAGTTGGTACTGCACTTGCAGGGTTTAATAATCAACCATCGGCGGGAAACGGTACTTCATTCGCTACCCCAAATCTTGCCGGATTAATCACATGCTTATGGCAGGCATTTCCCGATTTTACCAACATGGAAATAATTGAGGCAGTTAAAAAAAGCAGTAATCTTTTTGCAACACCCAATGATCGTATAGGTTTTGGCATTCCAAATTTCAGGAAGGCATACCTCGATCTCGAAGCACAACGTATTGCACGTAATCCACTGGCTAATATCCTTAAAGATGATTGGATTAAAGTATTTCCAAATCCATTTTCAAATAATTTTAAAGTGGCTTTCAAAACTGTCAATTCCGGGAATGCAACACTTAGTATTTATGGCCCTTCAGGAAAATTATATCTTACTAAAGTGGTGCCTGCCCAGGCAAATGTGGCACAGATAGTCAATTTTGATAAATTGCCTGGCATGGCAGCAGCAATGTACACTTTGAAGTTTGAGCATGGTGAGTTGAAAAGAAGCATCAAATTACTGAGGAATAAATAAGGTTAATTTATTTCTTTTTCCTCCTTCCTTTATTCCAGGATAAATAAAGCTGCGAATAATGTATCGGCATTTAATTCGTAACCTTTTAATAATTCCATCTTAACTAATTTAAGATGGAATCTATCTTTTATAAAATCTACAATCTCTTCATTTTCTTCGCTAAACACAGAACATGTACTGTAAAGCAGGTAGCCACTTGTTTTTAGCCTGGGAATTACTGCAGTTAATATTTCACGCTGCATTTCTGAATATGCTGCTATTTTATTTTTCTTAAAAAAATATAATTGTTCCGGTGTACGCGCCCATGTACCTGATCCTGTGCAGGGAGCATCAACCATTATGAGATCAAACGGTCCCTTTTGTAACAGCAGATTCTTCGAGCTCCCACTTGTGAGATTTAAAACAAAGGCCTCATAATCATATATAGCCGCTGCACGAAAACGTGTTTTAAGATTTTCAAGAATTCCGCTGCGCTTATCGCTAACAGTTAGCTGGATGCCAGGCATCCTGTCATACACCATTATCGATTTGCCCCCACTGGCCGCACAACAATCCCAAACTTTTTTTGAAGCCGAATTTATCCCAGGAAGAAAATCACCTACCCGCTGGGAATTCAAATCCTGGATAACAACATCGCTATCGATTTTGAGCACCCCATCAAGTTTTACATTATTGGGAAAAGCCAGGGCGGTTGAGCTAATCTCTTTATATGTGAGGGATGCATTTGCCAACTTTTGCTTTACAAACTTTTCTTTGCCAGGTCTTACCCGGACAAAAACGTCGGGTTGTTTTAAAATTGATAGCGCAAATTGATCGCTGTCAATTCCCCGGCTTAACTCTGGTTCGAATAGAAAAATATCCTTAGCAGAAATTGAAAATCCATCATCAATCTTTTCGCTTTCACTCTTGCTAAACATAGTCTTCCAGCCATGTTTCAATTCTTTTATAATTCCGGGAACATTTGTTTCAACAATAAAACTACCGGCCATGATTCTCTCCTGCAATTGAAGATTTTTAACGGCATGGCCTAAACGAAAATAATTATAACATAAAGCTGCAATTGATTTTCGGTCTTTGCTGCCATGTTTTTTATTTTGTTTGAAATATGCTTTTAAATAAATATTCAATGGTTCCTCACCAGTATAAATGGAAAGCAATTTTTCGGCGGTATGTAAATGAGAGATGTGGTACAAGAAGGTTCTAAAAGTTTAAGAGGTTCAAGAGGTTTAAAAGGTTCAAGAGGTTTAAGAGGTTTAAAAGGTTTAAGAGGTTCAAGAGGTTCAAGAAGTTTAAGAGGTTCAAGAGGTTTAAAAGGTTCAGGAAGTTGCCAATCTAAAGGCCTAAAACACTTAAGTAACCTCTTAAACCTCTTGAACCTTTTAAACCTCTTGAACCCTTTTCAAAGCTCAAGCAACGTCTTCACCGGATCTTTGCCGAATAATAATTGCTCCGGATTTTCCAGCATTTCTTTTACCCTAACAAGGAAACTCACGGATTCCCTACCATCAATAAGCCTGTGATCATAGCTTAATGCGAGATACATCATACTTTTGATCACCACTTGTCCATTAATTGCCATGGGTCGTTCCTGTATTTTATGCATTCCGAGAATTGCTGATTGCGGGATATTAATTATGGGTGTACTCATAAGTGATCCAAAAACACCACCATTAGTTAAAGTAAAAGTTCCACCTGTCATTTCCTCTATAGTAAGTTTGTTTTCTTTGGCTTTGGTAGCAAGCTCCACTACTTTCTGTTCTATTTCTGCCATGCTGAGGCTTTCTGCATTTCGGATAACCGGCACCACAAGGCCTTTTGGGGCAGAGACGGCGATTGAAATATCACAATAATCATGGTAAACAATATTGTCCCCATCAAGCTTTGCATTTACTGCGGGCCACTCTTGCGAAGCAAAACATACTGCTTTGGTGAAGAAACTCATAAATCCCAGGTTCACGCCATGCTTTGTTTTGAAAGCTTCCTTGTATTTTGCCCTAAGATCCATGATGGGGCTCATATCCACTTCATTAAAAGTGGTAAGCATTGCTGTTGTATTCTTTGCCTCTACCAGCCGGCGGCTTATGGTTTTGCGTAGGTTACTCATCTTCTCCGGGTTGCTTTGCCGGGAGAAAAGTTCTGCACCGGGCGTTCTTCCGGGCATGCTC
>JBKJPO010000313.1:0-3025 GCA_046595095.1 Chitinophagaceae bacterium | reverse complement strand
GTTTGCAGAAAGATCTTTTTCTCCAGGCGATACTTTGAGCACATAACTAAAATAAATATTACCAAATGAGGTCTGTTCTTCCAGGCAACCCGTGGTAGCGAGTTGTTCTACTTCTGTGCGGGAAAGCCGCAGCCGTATTGAATTTCCATTGATCCTTATCTTCATTTTTTGAATAGCTATTTTGGATAAATTATTTTCCGAATAATATTCTTTCCTTACCAGAATAAATATTGAAACGTCTATTACGTAAAAATCCAATCAATGTTATACCTGATTCGCAAGCTAACTGAACTGCCAGGCTCGAAGGCGCGCCCACAGCAACGATAATTCTTATCCCGGCCATAAGCGCTTTCTGTACCAATTCAAAACTAGCTCTGCCACTCAACAGTAAGATACATTTGTCTAATGGTAAATTATCATGTAGAAATGCATTACCGATGATTTTATCCAGAGCATTGTGTCTTCCAACATCTTCTTTTGTACAAAGATGATTTCCCTGCAGATCAAAAATTGCTGACGCGTGTAAACCACCCGTCGTTTCGAAAAGGGATTGTTGACTTAACAGCGTTTCATGTAGATTGTAAATCACCTCCGGAAGCAGGCAGGTATTATCTTTCTTGACTTCAAAAATCGAAACGGTTTTTATTGCCTCGATACTTGATTTACCACATACCCCGCAGGATGATGAAGTATAAAAGTTTCTTTCAGCATTATTGAGGTTTGGAACTTCAGCCGGATTAAAAGTTACGCATACTTTATTTTCTCCCGTGGAAATTATTTGTTTGATTTGTTGCTTGTTGTTAATAATAGCTTCTGTAAAGAGGAAACCCGCTGCCAGTTCTTCATCATTGCCGGGTGTGCGCATAGTAACTGAAATGCATTTAGAAACTAACCCGGAATCAGCCTGGTATGTTAGCAGAATTTCCAAAGGTTCTTCTACGGCCAGTATATCATCTGTGTTTACGCCACTTGCTTCATTTACTTTTATGATCCTGGCATGTTGAAATGGCTGCATTTTCATCCAACTAAATTACCATTCCTTTGTGGATTTTCTTTTGAGATGATATTGATAGCTTTTGTATAGTCTGGGAAGTTATCGATACTCCATATTATGCGTGTATTCTCCGGGAGATATTTTGATGCATCATTTCTTTCCAGGAAATACTGGAGGGAATGGTTATTATGTTCATGCATCTTCAAAAGTATTTCAGCCGAAGCCGCCGAATACCAGGCAAGCATGGGTTCATATAATTCCTGTTTTTCATTATAAAATGCGGCCGCAATATTTCCTTCATCAAATGAGTCGGAGAAATCTTTTATATCTTCCCTCGTTAGAAATGGATAATCGCAGCCGATAACAAGAAGATCCTCACCAGGATATTGATAGAAAGCAGTTAGCAACGCCGCCATTGGACCAATATTTTCATAGTATGATAAGTCGGCTAATGATTCAAATTCTTTCCCGATACTGTTTACCTGGTTGTTGTTACATGACATGAATACCTTTTCGCAAATGGGTGAGAGCATTTCGTATACATGGTAACGTTGGGGCTTACCATGATATACCAGGAGGCTTTTATCATTTCCCATCCTGGAACTTTTTCCCCCGCAAAGTACGAGGCCATATGGTTTGTTTCTAAAAGGCAAAAAGCAATGGTTATTTGTTGATGGTTAATTAATAATGATGATACCTGTCGGAATCTGTATTGCAAGGTTGTATTTTCTTTTCAATTCCTGGGAATGTTTGAAAAGATTTCTTTAATTTTTTGAGAGAAGATGAGGCATGAAATATATTTATAAGATATACGTTAAGAGGGTCTAACCTCTTAAATTAACGCATAGATGAAATCGATTAAGTTACTGTCCTGTATTTTATCATGCATTGTCTTCTCTCTTAATTCAAGCGCTCAACTTTTTACAAAACCAAATCCTGCTTTGCACCTGGCCATGCAGAAAGTGATCAATGATGTTCCAAATCACATGGAAAATCTTCTTGGTGAGATCATTTCTGAAACAGTAATGTCAACTACTTATGACTGCAAGCTGCAAATACCCGGCGCCCTCAATACTTCGGTTACAGGCTATACTTCCACAAAAGATAAAAGCAGGAGCCTCAAGGCCACAATCCTGGAAACAGAGAATTTTGATGAAGCCAAAAAGAAATATAATGAACTGGTGAATCAGCTTAAGGCTGGTAAATACACCTTGCCTGGTGAAAAGACTGTTCTTAAATGGGACGTTAACTATGACAAGCCTGGTGAGAATAAAAATTTTGCCGGAAGTATTTTCCGACCTGCCGGTATGAACGGGGAGCTCAAAAATCTGAAGCTTGAAGTGGCGTTGAATGCTCAAATTACTTCTTATACTGTGAAATTGCTGGTTTACCAAAAAGTGGAGGATGATGAGGTGGAGACAGCGGATTTGAGCAGGGAATAAGATTTAAACGGGAAGGTTCCATAATTTTTAGAGCTTAAATATTTTTTTGGTTAGGCTTCCAGCCCTATATTTGCACTCCCAATAAAAATGGGAGCATAGCTCAGTTGGTTTAGAGCATCTGCCTTACAAGCAGAGGGTCCGCGGTTCGAACCCGTGTGCTCCCACTTAAGAACAATAAGGTTTCAGCGTTAGTTGAAACCTTTATTTATTATATCATACCCATTTTCAATTTTACCCATCTCTTTCATTATTCTCCTGTTTATTTAAAGCGATAATCATTTTTTGGTAGTGTAAAATATCATCAGTTTTTTCTCAAAATCTTAAGAATCATTTATATTAAACTTTATCATCATCTAATTTTATTTTTCTCACTACATTATCTCCGACACCCGGATACCTTGTAATGTATTTACGACGATTGAGCTTCGAGCAAATGTATTTCCTAAACTCACTGCCTAAGTTAATTTAGCTTCCAAAATTGTTCACATCTTTCGGTGATGCAGCTATAATTAAGCATTCTTAGAAATTATATATATGAATAAAAAATATTCAGCGGGATTATATCAAGTAGCGATTTTAAGATTAAATT
>JBKJPO010000246.1:0-4129 GCA_046595095.1 Chitinophagaceae bacterium | reverse complement strand
GGAATAATTTACGAAGTAACAGCAAATAATGTGGAAATGGGAAGCATCGGCGGTGGTGGAAGGTATGATGATCTTACTGGATTGTTTGGGGTAAAAAATGTTCCTGGCGTTGGAATTAGTTTTGGAATCGACAGAATCTACGATGTTATGGAAGAGTCAGGTCTATTTCCTGAAGCCATTCATTTGGGTACAAAAGTCATGTTTTTCAATCTTGGCAAGGAAGAAAGTGAATTTTCATTTCGCAAAATGCAGGAATTGCGTGAAGCTGGTATCTCTTGTGAGCTATATCACGAGGATGCTAAGCTTGAGAAGCAATTTAAATATGCAGAAAAAAAACAGGTACAATTTGTTATTATCATCGGAAGCCGGGAAATAGAAAATAATCACTGTTTGATTAAGAATATGAACACTGGATTGCAGGAAACAAAAGGATTTGCGGATATTCGCCATACCGTTAGATAATTGCATTATCCTTGTGTATATCTTAAGCCGGAAGAAAGGTTACTTTACAGAATTTTTGGAATTAAGTATACATTCTAACTGATTACAAACCAAACTATAAACATTACACTTATGAAGTCTTTATTAAAACTGCTGGTAATTGTACTTAGTAGTAGCCTGCTTTTTTCAGCATGTGGCAGCGACAGTAAAATGGGAAAACTCATCCCTAAAGATGCTGCAATGGCCATCCATGTTAACACAAAATCCCTTGGCTCAAAACTTACCTGGGATGAGATAAAAAATACCAGTTGGTTCAAAGAAGCCTATAGTGATACAAGTGTGAAGCCCTGGATGAAAAAGCTTATGGATGATCCTGGTAATTCTGGCATTGATCTTAAAGCTGATTTCGTAATGTTCCTACAAGTAAATGCTTCTGGTCCTGGACATTTTGTTTTCGAAGGCAGTATCAAAGACGCAAAAGCTTTCGAAGCATTCAATAAAAATCTTGAGCCGGCAGCAATGGTTGTAAAACAGGATAAAATAAACATGCTTCCCATTAAGGAAGAAGCAGTAGTTGGCTGGACGGATGATCTATTCATGTACGTGGTAAATGTTCCCCAGACCAGTATGCCCCCGATGAGTGGAATGCCCTCCATGACCCCTGATACTGCAGCCCAGGCGCCGGCAATTAATACATCTCAGCGCTTACTTGATGTTTGCAAAAAAACTTTTGCTCTTTCAAGTGATAACAGTCTAAGCAAAGATGAGAAATTTGCAGACCTGGTTAAGGAAGATGGTGACCTTCATTTCTGGCAGAATAACGAAGAACTCACCAGAAGTTCATTAAGCATGAGTATGCTCAGCATGATGAAGCTCGACAAATTATTAAAAGGAAATATTGCTACATACACGCTCAACTTTGCTGATGGCAAAATCGCTTTGGACCAGAGCATGTATGCTGGCAAAGAATTGTCTGACCTCTTGAAAAAATATGGTGGCGGAAAGATTGATACCGATATGTTGAAAAATATTCCTTCGAAAAATATTGCAGGTGTGCTTGCAATGAATTTCAAACCCGAAGGGCTACACGAACTTATAAAAATTGTAGGTGTTGATGGATTGATAAATATGTTTCTCGGCCAACAGGGATTTACCCTGGAAGATTTTATTAAAGCGAATAAAGGAGATATCCTGTTAGCCGTTTCAGATATCAATATGGTAAGAGACACAACTTCTTTCCCATCTCGAATTGATACCCTTATACCATCTCGCAAGAAGCCACGACAAGTTGATGTTTTATTTTCATTCAGCATCGGAGACAGGGTGGCTTTCGATAAACTGCTTACCGTTGCAAGAAAGATTGGCGGTGAAATGCCATCTGAGGAAATTTCTTCAAATGGAAACGATAAATATTTTGCAATAGGAAACAACCCTGATGGCATCAAAAGTTATATTGCCGGCGGTAATAATAATCCTGCTTTCCTGGATAAATTAAAAGGCCATCCATTTGGCGCATTTTTCGACATTCAGTACATAATGAAAGCATTCCAGGGCGAAGCGGCCAGGGACAGTACTGGCAGTTATGTCCTTGCAGAAAGCATTAAGTTTTGGGAAAATGCATATATGACTGGTGGCGATTTTACAGGCGGCGCATTAAGATCTAAAACAGAGATCAACCTTATGGAAAAGAGTACGAATAGCCTTAAACAGCTCAACCAGTATATTGATCGTATCGCTAAAGTAATGATTGCAGAGAATAAGAAAAAACGTGCACAATGGGATACGCCTTCGACTGATACTACTACAATAACGCTCGATACACTAACAACGCAATAAATTTGTTTCAAATAAAATAAAACCCATAAGGCTTCAACCTTATGGGTTTTTTATAAAATATAAATGCAAATACGCCTTCAAAATATTGTTCCTGCATACCTCGAAAAAGAGAAGGTCGAAAATTCCCAGGTATGGGAAAAAGAATTTGTAATAAAGAAAGGCGAGAAAATCCAGATTGTTGCCCCTTCAGGGAGTGGAAAGACTTCGTTGATGCACATTATATATGGTATTCGCAGGGATTACACTGGCAATCTTTTTTATGAGAACAACAACATCAATAATTTTGATATAGAAAAATTTTCTGCCTACCGGCAAAATAAAATCAGCATCGTTTTCCAGGATCTGCGTCTTTTTCCGACTCAAACTGTAAGGGAAAATTTAGTGATCAAAAAACAGCTTGATCCTTTCCCGGGAGCAGTCGATATAACTGATATGGCTAGACGCCTGGGGATTGAAAATAAATTAGACCGACTTGCACGCACCTGCAGTTATGGCGAGCAGCAAAGGGTAGCCATAATCAGGTCGTTGCAACAGCCATTTGATATTCTTTTACTCGACGAACCATTCAGCCACCTTGATGATAAAAACAGATCATTAGCAATGAACCTAATGCTCGAGGAAGCTGAGAAACGAAACGCAGCAATAGTTTACGCCGACCTGAAGAGTACAGAATATTTCACCCCGGATAAATTATACCTACTGTAATTACAAGTCATGCAGTTATCTTATAAAAATATTGAAGGCTTACTTAATACGGATAAAAGCCGCAGCTCAAGATGGCTCAGCTACTTCGGACTATTCATCGGGGTGCTGCTATTCCTGGCTTCTATGCAGATGTTTATCAATATCAATCAATTGCTCAAAGGAAAGAATCCGAGGAAAGATGGTTATGATTTTATTTCTATAACGCGGCTCATCACCAATGAGAATATGGGAAAGGATAACAGTTTCACAAAACAGGAACTTGAGGACCTTTTAAAACAACCTGGAGTAGATGATGCTGCACCGCTTCTTGGAAATAAATTTCTGGTAAAGGCAACAGGTGGCGCTGCACTCCCATTCAGTACCGATCTCTTTCTTGAGGCCATCGATGAACAATTCATCGATACCGTTCCTCCAAGTTTTACCTGGAAAGAAGGCCAGCAGGAAATTCCGATCATAGTTTCTTCAGAATATCTTGAATTGTACAATGCTGTATTCGCACCAAGCCGTGACCTGCCGCAGGTTTCAGACAAAACCATGGGCTCAGTGGTAGTTGTGATAGAATGTTATAGCCCCGTAGGCATCATTACTTTCCGTGGCAATGTTGTAGCGCTAAGTGATCGCATCAGCACAGTGCTCGTGCCAAAGAATTTTTTAATTTGGGCTAATCAAAAATTTGGTGGCAGTTCAGAAGCAAGCCCATCGAGGATCTATATTAAAACCAGGGATGCAAACGATCCCCAACTACTTTCCTACATTAATGAAAAGGGATATCGCGTAAACCAGGATAAAACAAAATTTGGCAGAGTGAAACAGGTATTACAAAGTATCGTAAGTGCCCTGGGCATCTTTGGCGTGTTGGTAATTATCCTCGCATTGCTCCTGTTTTCTTTTTATCTAAAACTGATGATCGCAAGAAGCAGGGAAAACCTTCAGCTGCTTTTATTGCTTGGATATTCACCCAAATGGTTAAGTAAATCAGTTGCGAGGAAATGGTTACCGGTTTACCTGCTGATCATCTTGCTGGCTATCGTTGGCACATTTATGATGCACTTTGCATTCGTACAATTATCAATTGCAGAGCGGGCTTCACTGCCCGTATTTTTGCACTGGTCGGTTATTGCAGCGGCTGTAGTGCTTGCGGTATTAT
>JBKJPO010000503.1:0-2733 GCA_046595095.1 Chitinophagaceae bacterium | reverse complement strand
TAAATTATGCGTTCCCTCATCAAACACTGAGAACGCATCGGCCACGCGGTGCATTTGAAACCAGCGAATTCCAGTTTGGTAGAGCCCAGCGGAGGTCGGGTTCGCACCACTTACATTAACCGAAAAATTACCGACAAATGAATTGACGGGAGCCGCTTGAGTGCCCAGGTTTCGATAGGCAAAACGGTGCATCATTCGATCAGAAAGAGCATCAAGATTTGCACCCCCCAATTGTTCAACGTCTCCTCTGCCAGCCGGATTTCTTGCATCAAATGGCGCCAAAGCCACATCTGGTAGTACGGAAATAGTTGAACTTGCCGGCGTAACAAAATTTGGTACCCATTTGTAATACCGGATAGCATCGAGAGGATCGCCAAATTCGTTAGCGCGATATTCCGCAATAACCTCCGCCATGCCTACCGGCGGTGGCAAAATACCATCAACATCCGCAGGCAGCCCGCCACCTGCACCAGGGTCAATAGTTGCAATATTTGTATAAACTACTGATGCCGTTGGATCGCCTACAAGGGCTTTGGGTCGATCCTGGCTTAAAATACCCATACCCAGGAATGCTGTTCCGGCATTGTTGAACTGATTAAAAGTCATGTGATAAGCGTCTGGCCAAACCCCTACTTTCGGATAATCATTGAATATATTATTCGGATAATTATATCTCCACACATAATATGCACCGGTGGGGTCGCCAGTTACCGAAACGGCTACGCATTGGCAATTAACCGGACCAGGGACTGCAAATTGACTGATATGCCATCGATCTGCAAGTGGATCATAAACAACAATCGGGTCGCCATCGTTATTTACCCGGCAAGGGTCGCCCGCAGGAAGCCCGCTAAATAAATCGCTTGTCCTAAAAGGACCAGCGGCAACCGAACCATTCTTATTAAAAATTTTATATACCAGGTTTACTGAACTTACATAATGATTAAGCCCAACATCCCCATTAACATCAGGGGGTAAAACCTGGCTACCAATCACAGCAATATTATCTTGTTGCGTTGCTCCATCAAAAGTCAAAGATGGTGCTGGCATCGACAATGTGCGCTGAGTACTATTTTGCAAATTGCGATTAACTAATGGGTCCTGGAAAGATCCTTCACCTGCCCCGGCACCAGGCTTTATTTTTTTGATTATTTTGGCATTTATCCTGTTGATCTCCTCCTTTTGGAGTTCTTCTTCAGAGATACCCTTAGCACGCAATTCCTGTCTCCTGATTTCTTCGCGTTTTTGCTTTGTTAGGTATGCGGCGCTTTTTGCCACAGCATTTTCAACTGAGGTTGGTAAGTTGCGAACAGGAGCTGTAATTCCGAAAGCTTCCGGTTCCATTTTAAAGATTCCGTTTGGATATTTAATAATTTTTTGGGCAGAGGCTGGGTTGGTAACCAAAAAAATAATCAGAAAAAGCAGTATGGCTGTTTTTAATAATTTTTTTATCGAAACATTAATTTTTAGAAAAAATAATTGAGTCTGGGAAATTTCTTTTCTCATAAAGCAGTTTGATGGTGTGTTTAGAATTATTTAAACCGGTGCGTCAGGCAGGTAGTGATAGGTTAGTTCAGGAGGAGATTAAAATTTTTGAATCAAAAATTTTGATAGGTGAGAAGGTGATATTTTCACTTTCTTCTTTCGTAGGTTTGTGTTAAAAAGTAAGAATTTTTTAACGATTAGTCCTCCAAGATATTTCTTTTTTACTATATATCAAATGTTTATTTTCTTTAATTTCAAATGTCAATCTGGTAACTTCCAGGATCTTGGATAACAATCATTTTAATTGAATAATGAAAACTCTGTTAAGCCTAAATACTAATGCTGAATATGAAATTGTAACATGTGATTTTGCATAAATAATTAATAAAAACATTTTTAAATAATTGCTAAGCCAAAAACTCAACATAGTATTTATTGTAGCCGTGAGCCTGTACTAACTGTCCCGGGATCAACCTGCGGAATTGAAAGAGTAAAAACTCCAAATAACTCCTTAATTCTATGTAGGCGTAAGATTTGTATACTCCTTGGTTGAGTAATTATCCGGCAATAAATTCTTCATTAAAATATCATTGCTCGTTAAGCCTTAGTTCCTATTTTTAATTATAAATATTATACAATGAGAAGATTACCAGTTTATTTATTATTAGATACCTCCGGTTCAATGACCGGCGAACCCATCGAAGCTGTAAAGAACGGAGTACAGGTGATGATCAGTTCCTTAAGACAAAATCCACAGGCGATCGAAACCGCATTCATAAGCATTATTACATTCGATAGTGAAGCCCGGCAAGTTGTTCCTCTTACCGACCTCGCATCTTTCCAAACTGTAGATATCAAGGCCACAGGCACAACCTGCTTAGGGGAAGCTTTAAAACTGGTTTCTACCTGTATTGATAATGAAGTTGCAAAAACAACTGCTGAACAAAAAGGTGACTGGAAGCCACTGGTTTTTATCATGACCGATGGCATCCCTACAGACGACTGGCAGAGCGGTCTGGAAGAATTTAAAAAGCGGAAAACTGCATTTACCGTGGCCTGTGCTGCCGGGAGTGGCGCTGATTCTAATTTGCTAAAACAGATCACAGAAAATGTGGTGAGCCTTGATACAGCAGATAGCCAAAGTATTGCGAAGTTCTTTACATGGGTAACTGCGTCTATTGGCGTTACATCTACTAAGGTAGAAGATGGTGGAACGGAAGTTACCCAACTTGGGGAATTGCCTCCACC